>NZ_JBQJIK010000010.1:0-120760 GCF_052078665.1 Inquilinus sp. CA228
CCCCCGGCCGAGGGCCGCATCGTCTGCGCCTGCCTCGGCGTCGGCATCGAGCGGATCCTGCGCACCCTTCGCGAGGGCCAGGGCATCGGGGTCAAGGAGCTCGGCACCCTGCTCGGCGCCGGGACCAATTGCGGCTCCTGCGTGCCCGAGCTGAAGGAGATCGTCGCCCATGCCGCCCTCCCTGCCGCAGGTTGAGCCGTTGAATTCCGGCGTGGACGCCCAGGTCTGCTCGGCCGGCGCCAGCCCCCTCACCCTCCCGCCGCCTGCGGCGTCGGGCCCCTCCCTCTCCCCAAGGAGAGGGAAGGTTCACCTCTCCTCGGGGAGAGGTCGGAATCGCGAAGCGATTCCGGGTGAGGGGGCAGCTCCGGCCCCACCGGTTGCGCAGGACCAAGCCCCCCTGCCGCACCTCCCCGTGTTCCTGACCGTGCGCGGCCGGGTCTGCGTCCTGGTCGGCGGCGGCGACGCGACACCACCGAAACTCGAGCTGCTGCGCCGCGCCAGTGCTTCGATCCGGCTGGTCGGCGCCGATCCCAATTTCGCCGAGACGGCGGCCGCGGCCGGTGCCGAGATCCTGCCCGCCCCCTTGACCGCCGGCCACCTGGCCGGGGCCTGCCTGGTGATCGACGCCTCGGGCGACGACCGGACCAATGCCCGCAGCGCCGCCCTGGCGCGGGCGGCCGGCGTGCCGCTGAACGTCGTCGACCGGCCGGCGCTGTGCGACTTCATCCTGCCGGCGATCCTGGATCGGTCACCCGTCGTCGTCGCAGTCTCGACCGGCGGCGCGGCCCCTGCCCTGGCCGGGCTGATCCGGCAGGAGCTGGAGGCGCTGATCCCGCCCGGCCTCGGCCGCCTGGCCGCCCTGTCCGGCACGCTGCGCGGCGAGATCCGCCGCCGCATCGCCGACCCGGCCCGCCGCCTGGCCTTCTGGCGCCGGCTCTACCGCAGCGGCGCCTCGGACCGGGCGGCGGCGCTCGACCTGCTGGACCAGGTGGCGGCGGAGCGCTCGCCCACCGGGTCGCTGACCCGGATCACAATCGGCCCGGGCGGCGAGCAGGATCTGACGCTGCGGCAGGTGGCGGCGCTGCGCCGGGCCGATCTGCTGCTGGTCGAGGACGGCGGCGACCCGGCCGTGCTCGACCATGCCCGCCGCGACGCGCCGCGCCGAGGCCTGGTGCGAACGCCGGCCGAGGCCGCCGCCCTGCGCGAGGAGCTGGGACGGGGCCTGCAGGTGGTGCAGTTGGTCGCTGAGGAGATCCGGCAGGCCATGCCACGGCTGGCCGCGGAATAGCGGACGCTCTTGCCGCATGGCGTCGCCTCGCCCGCTTGCTTAGGTTTGGTGGGCCGTTGTCCCACGGATGCCGATGATGACCCGTCGCCTGATCCTGATCGCAGCCCTGACTCTGGCCGGGGGCGCCCCGGCCCTGGCGGCGCCCGAATTCCACGCCGGGGCCTGCGGCTTCACGGTGCCGGACGGCCGGGCCGCCACCTGCGGCACCGTCACCGTGCCGGAGAACCGGGACAAGCCCGACGGCGCCACCGTCACCCTGGCGGTCGCCATCCTGTCCACGCCCGACAAGCTCGGCGACGCGCCGCCGGTGCTGTATCTGGAGGGCGGCCCGGGCGGGGCGGCCGGGCTGGACCCCGACGGCATCGCCCGCTGGTGGGACCTGATCGCCCGCAACGACTGGCTGCAGCAGCGCAAGCTGGTGCTGTACGACCAGCGCGGCATGGGCAAGTCGGAGCCGAACCTGACCTGCCCCGAGATGGTCGACGCCCAGATCCGCAGCAACGGCCCGGAGGGGGACGGCGGCAATGACGCGGCCGCGGTCGACGCCGCCCGCGCCTGCCGCACACGCTGGGAGGGCGAAGGCCACGACCTGACCCGCTACACCACGCCAGACAGCGCCCGCGACGTCGCCGATCTGCGGCTCGCCCTCGGCATCGACCGATGGGTGCTGTTCGGGTCGTCCTACGGCACCCGGCTGGCGTTGGAGACGGTGCGGCGCTACCCCGACGGCATCGCCGCGCTGATCCTCGACGGCGTCTACCCGCCGGGCACGAGCCTGTTCACCGCGTCGGAGGAGGACGACCCGGACGGCGACCGGTCGCTGCAGCGCATCTTCGCCGCCTGCGCCGCCGATACGACCTGCAACGCCGCCTATCCCGACCTGGCCGGGCGCTACCGCACCCTGCTGGAGCGGCTGGACGACGAGCCGCCGACCGTCACCGTGGCGCGGCCGGACGGCAACGGCGAGGCCGAGCTGATGTTCACCGGCGGCCTGCTGGCGGAGGTGGTGTTCAACGACCTCTATTCCCGCGACGACGCCGCCACCCTGCCGGCGCTGATCGCCGGCATCGATGCCGACCGCGACGAGGCCTATGAGGAGGCGGCCGAGCAGTGGCTGGCCGGGCTACTGGACCCGACCATCGCCAACGGCGCCTACGACCTGGCCGAATGCCTGGCGCCGGATGCCGGCGACCTGCGCGACGCGCCGGGGTCGACCTGCCCGGCCTGGCCGGCCGGTGCCGCGGACGATCTCGGCTCGCAGCCGGTCGACAGCGCCATCCCGGCCCTGATCCTGTCCGGCGGGCTCGACCCGGTGACGCCGCCGGCCTGGGCCCGCGCCACCGCGTCGCATCTGCCGAACGGCTTCCTGGTCGAGCGCCAGGACCAGGGCCACGGCCTGATCGGCAGCGACCCCTGCGCCGAGACCCTGGCCGGCAAGTTCCTCGACGCGCCGGACCGCCAGCCGGTCGATTCCTGCCAGCTCGCGCCCGACCCGCTGCGCTTCCTGGTCAACGGCTGAGCCGGCGGCCCCGCGTCAGGCCGCTTCGGGCGTGTAGCCGGCCTCGGCGATGAGCGCGGCGACCTGGGCCCGGTCGGCGGCTCCGGTGACGGAGACCAGCTTGCGCACCGGGTCGGCCTCGACCTTGGCGCCGGGGATGCTGCCCTCGATCGCGCCCTTGATCGTGCCGGCGCAATGGCCGCAGGTCATGTCCTCGACCCGGAAGGACAGCGGGACACCCATGATGGTTCGGCTCCTGTTTCGCGTGGACCGGACAACTCTCCGACCTTCCAATATGGGAAGGTCAAGCCGCTTCTGCCGCCCTCAAGGCTGGTCTGCGGGCAGGCCGATCACCGCGTCGGCCAGCTCGGGGCGCTCGGCCTCCCCGACCAGCACCGCCAGCTTGACCTGGCTGTCGCGGCGCACACGGGCGACGGCGTCCTCGGTGAGACGGTCGAACCAGCCCGCTTGCATCACCCGCAGGACGGGCGGCGCCAGCTGCCGGTCGCCGCGGAGCGCGGCGTAGTTCTCGTTGACCGATCCCAGCGCCCGGTCGAAGCGCTGCAGCAGCTGCGGCAGGATCGCGGCCGGGACCGGCTCCGCCGGTTCGATCTGCAGCGCATAGCGGCGGGCCGGCAGCTCGGCCGCCACCTGGAAGTGGCGCAGGTTGAGCCCGGCCTCCGACGTCATGGCGGTGACGGCACCGACCACATGATCGACGGTCAGCATTTCGCCCTGCAGGTTCTGCACCTGGCCGCCCTTGTACAGGAAGTGCAGCACCGGCGAACCGGCCACCCGGCTGGTGACGCGGACGACGTCGTTCATGGCATAGCGGTACAGCCCACCGGTGGTGGTGAGGACCATCTGGTAGTTCTGCCCGGGCTCGACCTCATGCGCCAACAGGCTGCGGGCATCGGGCCGGCCGAACTCGTGCTCCGGCACGAACTCGAACACCGCGGTGTGCAGGGTCAGGATCCCCCCCGGGCTCTCATTGCCGAGCGGGATGGTGAAGATGCCCTCGCTCGCCATGTAGCCGACATCGCGCAGCGGCACCCCCGGGCGGCACCAGTCGCGCAGCGCCGGCGCGAAATGGCCCATCGAGCCGCCGATCCAGCAGCCCAGCGCCTGCAGGTCCGGCCAATAATCGGCCGGGCGCAGCCGGCCGCCGCGCCGGCGGCGTTCGGCCAGGGCCTGGGCCCGCTGCGGATCGGGCCGGAAGTCGTTCACGGCGATGGCGCGGATCGCGTCCGGCACCGCGAAGTCGCCGCACATCGTGCCGTCATGGAGGTCGCGGATCAGCACTTCGGAATGGCGGTCGGCGAATTCGAACACGCCCAGCAGCGCCGCGGCATTGCCGCTGAACACGAAGCTGCACGGCCGCTCGATGCCGAAGCGGAGCAGGGCATAGCGCCGCGCCGCGCCGTCCTCGATGTGATACGCCGCGTACGGATGGCAGAAGGTCCGCCGGATCGCCGACGGCAGGCGGAAGTAGGCACTGCCCGACAGCGCGCCATAGGGGAAGTGCCGCTCGGTCACCCCCTCGACGGCGGTGTTGAGCAGGGCCAGCGTCCGCCCCTGCAGCAGGCGGGGATTGTCGAGCACGGCGCGATCCAGCCAGCGGCGCAGCGTGTGCTGCTGCAGGGCCAGGCAGCGCCGGGTGAACGGAATCATCTTCGGCGTGCCGGTGGTGCCGGTGGTGCGGTGGAAGAAGAAGGGCGGCTCGGATGTCAGCACGCCGTCCCGCCCGGCCAGGACGGCGTCGACATAGGGCATCATGTCGGTCCACTGCCGGATCGGGACCGCCGCCCGGTACGCCTCGACCGACTTCAGCGCGCCGAAGCCGTGCTCCTGCCCGAAGCCGGTCCCGGCGTTGCGGCGCAGGATGTCGTTCAGCAGCGCCCGCTGCTGCGCCGCCAGGCCTTCATGCTGCCGCATGAAGCGCGTCCAGGCCCGTTGTCGATGGCTGATGGCGGCAGAAGGCATCGTCATGGGCTCCCTGAATATCTTTTTTTCAAATTCGCCTCGGATCTGCTGAAGGCTAGCAGAGGCTGCCGCGATCCGTGACTCCCCGCCGCGCCGAGCGCGCTCGGACACGTCGCATTCGCGCCGGCTTGACCGGTCCCGGCCGTTGTGATCCAAATTGTCTGATTATAATAGCAATGTTGACCGACCCCGCCACAGAGCGCGGTTCGGAAAACGGGAGGAACCCAATGAAGCGCCTGATTCTGGCGGGCCTCGCGGCCGCCGTCGCGTCGGTCCTCGCCATCGGCCCGGCCAACGCCGCCGACAAGACCATCGCCTTCGTCGTCAACGGCTCGTCCGATTTCTGGACCATCGCCCACAAGGGCACCGACAAGGCGGTGTCCGAGCTCAAGGGCTACAGCGTCGAGTTCAAGATCCCCGGCGAATCCAGCGCGGCGGAGCAGCGCCGCATCGTCGAGGACATGCTGGCCCGCGGCGTCGTCGGCATCGGCATCAGCCCGGTCGACCCGGACAACTCGACCGCGCTCCTGAACTCCGCCGCCGGCCAGGTGCCGCTGTTCACCTTCGACAGCGACGCGCCGAAGAGCAACCGGCTGCTGTACATCGGCACCGACAACGTCGCCGCCGGCGTGCAGGCGGGCGAGCTGATCAAGAAGACCCTGCCGGACGGCGGCAAGATCATGCTGTTCGTCGGCACGCTGGGCAACGCCAACGCCCGCGAGCGGGTCGAGGGCATCAAGAAGGCGATCGCCGGCACCAAGATCGAGATCGTCGACGTCCGCACCGACGACATCGACTTCGTCAAGGCCAAGCGCAATGTCGAGGACACGCTGACCAAGTATGACGACCTGGCGATGCTGGTCGGCCTTTACTCCTACAACACGCCGATCATCTACGACGCGATGAAGGCGGCCGGGAAGCTGGGCCAGATCAAGGTCGTCGGCTTCGACGAGGACCCGGTCACCCTGCGCGGCGTGCAGGAGGGCGTGATCGAGGGCACCGTGGTGCAGCAGCCCTATGAGTTCGGCTACCAGACGGTGAAGCTTCTGGCCCAGTACATTGAGGGCGACAAGTCCTTCATCCCGGCCGACAAGCTGAAGATCATCCCGACCCGGCTGATCGACCAGAGCAACGTCGCCGACTTCCAGAAGCAGATGAAGGAACTGCTGGGCAAGTAGCACCGGCAGCATGAGCCATCGGTTCCGACGATCCCCTTCCTTGTCCCCCCTCCCCTCGCGGGAGGGGGTCAGGGGGAGGGGATTCGCGCGACCAGAGCAGGCGGACTTCCAAGCATGACCGATGCCGTCCTCGCCATGGAGGGGATCTCCAAGACCTATCCGGGCGTGCAGGCGCTGAAGGATGTCAGCCTGTCCGTCCGCCGCGGCGAGGTGGTCGGGCTGATCGGCGAGAACGGGGCCGGCAAGTCGACGCTGATGAAGATCCTGGGCGGGGTCGAGGCCCCGACCGTCGGCACCGTCACCGTCGGCGGCACCCCGCGCGCGGCGCTGACGGTGACGGAGGCGATCGCCGCCGGCATCGCCTTCGTGCATCAGGAGCTGAACCTCTTCGACAATCTCGACGTCGCGGGCAACGTCTTCATCGGGCGCGAGCCGCGGCGCTTCGGCCCGCTGAAGCTGATCGACACCGCCCGGCTGCACGCCGACACGCAGAGGCTGCTCGACCGGCTCAGCGTCGATTTCGGGCCGGCCACGCCGCTGTCCGAGCTGTCGATCGCCCAGCGCCAGATGGTGGAGATCGCCAAGGCGCTGTCGCTCGACGCCCGCATCATCATCATGGACGAGCCGACCTCGAGCCTGACCCTGACCGAGACCCAGACGCTGCTGCGGGTGATCGGCGAGCTGAAGGCGGCCGGGGTGGCCATCATCTTCATCACCCACCGCCTGGGCGAGATCGAGGCCTGCGCCGACCGCGTGGTCTGCCTGCGCGACGGCCGGGTGGTCGGGGCGCTGGACCGCGACGAGATCCATCACGACCGCATGGTGCGGATGATGGTCGGGCGCGACCTGCGGGCGCTGTACATCCCGCCCGCCGTCGCGGCGCAGCCGGGCGCGGTCGAGATCCGCGGCGTGCGCACCGCCACCTATCCGGACCAGGAGGTGACGCTGTCGGTCGGCCGCGGCGAGATCCTGGGCCTGGCCGGCCTGGTCGGCTCCGGCCGCACCGAGCTGGCGCGCGCCATCTTCGGCATCGACCGGATGCTGGCCGGCGAGGTCCGGCTGGACGGCGCGAAACTGACCATCGGCACGCCCCGTGCGGCCATCGCCCAGGGCCTGTTCCTGGTGCCGGAGGACCGCAAGCGCAGCGGCCTGGTGCTGGACATGACCATCGCCGAGAACGTCACCCTGCCCGGCCTCGGCCGCGTTGCCAAACGCTGGCTGATCGACGGCCGCGGCGAGGCCAAGGAGGCCGAGGCCCAGCGCGAGAAGCTGCGCATCCGCACCCCGTCGGTCACCACCACCGCGCTGAAGCTGTCCGGCGGCAACCAGCAGAAGATCGTGCTGGCCAAGTGGCTGGCGCTGCAGCCGCGCTTCCTGATCTTCGACGAGCCGACGCGCGGCATCGACGTCGGCGCCAAGTCGGAGATCTACCAGCTGATGCGCAACCTGGCCGATCGCGGCGTGCCGATCCTGATGATCTCCAGCGACATGGAGGAGGTGATCGGCGTCAGTGACCGCATCGCGGTGATGCATGAGGGCCGGATCAGCGGCATCCTGGACCGCGACCGGTTCAGCGAGCCGAATGTGATGCAGCTGGCCGTCGGCCGGCCGCTGGCGGCGTAGCCGAGAGAAAGTCCGGGAGGACGTCAGGGACGATGAGGAAGGAACTGGGGCTGGCGATCCTGATCCTGGTGATCGGCACCATCTCGGCGCTGATCCAGCCGCGCTTCATCTCGGCGGTGAACCTGCTGAACATGGCCAATCTGGTCGGCCTGTACGGGCTGTTCTCGATCGGCCAGGGGCTGGTGATCATCACCGCCGGCATCGAGCTGTCGGTCGGGTCGATGTTCGCGCTGATCGGCGTCGTCTTCGTCGACATGGTGGTGAACTGGGGCTGGTCCTGGCCGCTGGCCCTGGCCGCCGCCATCGCCATGGGCGGGGTGTTCGGCGCCATCCACGGCTTCCTGGTCGCCCGGATCGGCATCCAGCCCTTCGTCGTCACCCTCTGCGCCCTGCTGATCTACCGCGGCGCCGCCCGCTACTACACCGACGACGCCACCGTCGGCTTCGGCTATGGCGGCGATTTCGACACGCTGGCGAACTTCGCCACCGGCCGCAGCTTCGGCATCCCGAACAGCTTCCTGGCCATGGTGGTGGTGGCGCTGGTGATGTGGGTGGTGCTGCACCGCTCGGTGTTCGGCCGCTACCTCTTCGCCGTCGGCAAGAACGAGGAGGCGGCGCGCTATTCCGGCATCAACACCCGCGCCGTGATCGCCTCGGCCTATGTCATCTGCGGCCTCCTGGCCGGCCTCGCGGCCGTGTTTCTCGCGTTCTACACCAACTCGATCCAGCCCTCGGCGCACGGCAATTTCTACGAGCTCTACGCCATCGCCGCGGCGGTGCTGGGCGGCTGCTCGCTGCGCGGCGGCGAGGGCTCGATCCTCGGCATCATCCTCGGCACCGTGCTGCTGCAGGTGCTGCAGAATCTGGTCAACCTGCTCGGCATCCCCTCCTCGCTCAACTTCGCGGTGATGGGCTCGGTGATCCTGATCGGCGTGCTGGCCGACCAGCATCTGCAGAGGATGCGCGCCGCCCGCCAGGCCCGCGCCGTGCCGGCCGCGGCCGACCGCCCGGCCCAGGCGGTCGCCGGATCGTCACCGAAGCCCTGACCGGGCGCGGCACCGACGAAACCGCGTGCGCCAGGGACCATCGAGGGTCATGATCGTCCCTCGGAGGCGCCAATGTCCGAATCCTCGATGCCGATCGTGGCGGTCGTCGAGCCGGCCGAGAGCGAGCGAGCCGTCGCCACCATCCTGCTGGCCTTCGCCACCGATCCGATGGCCCGCTGGACCTACCCCGACCCGCAGCAATACCTGCTGCATTTCCCGGGCTTCATCCGTGGCCTCGGCGGCGCGGCCTTCGCCGATGGAACGGCCTGGCAGGTCGACGATCATGCCGGGGCGATGCTGTGGCTGCGGCCGGGCGCTCATTCCGATGAGGAGGCTTTGGGAGCACTGATCGAAACGACCATTCCACAGGAGAGACAAGGCGAAATCGGCGCCATAGTCGAGCAGATGGCCCGGTATCACCCGGTCGAGCCGCACTGGCACCTGCCCCTGATCGGCGTCGACCCGCTGCACCAGCGCAAGGGTTATGGCGCGGCGCTGCTGCAGGACGCCTTGCAGCGCTGCGACCGGGACCATCTCCCCGCCTATCTCGAATCGAGCAACCCCGCCAATATCGGGCTGTACCGGCGGCACGGCTTCGAGGTCACGGGGACGATCCAGGCGGGGTCGTCGCCGCCCGTGACCCCGATGCGGCGCGCCGCGCGCTGATCGCCCGCGCGTCCGGAGCCTGGCCGGGCGGCCTGGCGGATCGAGCACCGTCGGTCGCGGGATCGTCATCGGAACCGTGATATCCTCTCCGAAACGCGGCGATCCGCCGTCTGATGGGAGGCAACGATGCCCGAACACGGAACCTTCTGCTGGAACGAGCTGAACACCCGCGACGCCGAGGCCGCCCGCGACTTCTACGCCAAGACCCTGGGCTGGACCTTCGATTCCATGACGATGGCGGCCGGCGGCGAATATCTGGTCGCCAAGGTCGGCGACCGCATGGTGGGTGGCATACTCGACATCCGGGCCGTCCCCGGCATGGAGAGCGTGCCGCCGCACTGGTTCGCCTATATCGAGGTCGACGACGTCGACGCCCGCGTCGCGGCGGCGCAGCAGGCCGGCGCCACCCTCATGCGCGACATCTTCGAGGTACCGGGCGTCGGCCGCATCGCCATCGTCCGCGACCCGACCGGCGCGGTCGTCGGCTGGATGACCTCGGCGCCCCAGCCCAGCTGACGGCCGCAGCCGACCCGTGCGATTGACGGCCCGGCGGCGCCGCGCATATGGTGCCGCCATGCGTCGCACCGTCTCCCTTCGCCTGCAACAAGCCCGCCGCAATCCGGCGGTCGCTGTCGCTTGCGCGCCCGGGACGAGGCTGCGGTCTTCCTGACCGGCGGCTGACGGCCCGACGCACGACGCCCCGCCCAACCGGCGGGGTTTTTCATGATCCTCGCCGGCCCCTCCTGCCTTCGGAGAGCCCGATGATCGACCCGCACCTCCTCCTCGCCTTCGTCGCCACCGTCACCCTGGTCATGCTGATCCCGGGGCCGAACGTCGCCCTGATCGTCGCCAACAGCGTCGCCTGGGGGCCGCGCTATGGCCTGCTGACCGTGTTCGGCACCAGCTCCGCCATGGTGCTGCAGCTCGGCCTCACCGCCCTCGGCATGGCCGAGGCGCTGGGCACCGCCGGCGGCTGGTTCGAGACGCTGCGCTGGATCGGCGTCGCCTATCTGGTCTGGCTCGGCATCGCCCATTGGCGGGCTCCGCCGGCTGACCTGACCCGGATTGCGGCGCAGCCGAAATCCGCCGGCGCCATCTACGGCCGCGCCGTGCTGGTGTCGCTGACCAACCCGAAGACCTTGCTGTTCTACGGCGCCTTCTTCCCGCAGTTCGTCGACCCGGCGCGGCCGGCCGGCGCCCAGATGGCGCTGCTGTCGGCGGTGTTCCTGCTGCTCGCCGTCATGCTCGACAGCGTCTGGGCGCTGCTGGCCGGCCGCGCCCGGACCCTGCTGGCCCGCCACGGCCGGCTGCGGCAGCGAATCACCGGCAGCCTGCTGGTCGGCGCCGGCATCGGCCTGGCCCTGGCGCGAGGCAAATAGGACAGATCGGCCGCTCCATCAGCTATTCGGCGATGGTCAGCCAGGGCCAGCGCGCCCGGTATGCCTCGACCTTGGCGCGAAACAGCCCGGGCGACGGGTTCAGCGGATTGGGCCGGAGGATGCCTTCGACCATGTCCTCGAGCCCGTTCGGGGCGTAGAGCCGGCCGGTCGCCGCCTCGATGCCGATGCAGGTGCATTGCACGAGGTAGCGGTCGATGCCGTCGGTGGCCGAGCGCAGCTGCGGATAGGCGCCGCCGAACCGCTTCCGGTACCAGAGATGGACCCGGGCCTGGTTCTTGACCTCGACCGGCACGCCGAGATCGGCGAACAGGACGGCGGCCTCGCGGATCATCGCATCCTCCGCCTCCCAGGACAGGTCGCGGTCGTCGAAATAGAAGACGTCGTAATCCTTGACCGACGTCTCCGGCGGCTGGCCGGAGCGCCGGTTCCACACCGCCTGGAACAGGCAGCCGGCGGTGAGATAGCACTGCGGCAGGCCGAGCCGCGGCAGCCGCTGCATCAGCGCGGCGTTCATCGGGTTCTCCATCGCCTGGGCGATGACGGTCTCGGCGGAGATCGGCATGGCTGGACGGCCGTCAGCCCCTCAATCTTCCGGCCCCTCCGGCTTCGCCTTCAGGTCGAAGTCGAAGTAGCGGAAGGTCGCCACCATGTGCGGCGGCAGGGGGGCGGTGACGTCGATGGTGCCGCGCGTCGGGTGCGGCAGCACCAGCCGGCGGGCGTGCAGATGCAGCTGGCGCGGCAGCTCCGCCCCGGCGATCGCGGCCTTGCCGGCGCCGTACTTGCCGTCGCCCAGGATCGGCGTGTTCAGCGCCGCCATGTGCAGGCGCAGCTGATGGGTGCGGCCGGTGACCGGCCATAGCGCCACGAAGGCAGCGTGCCGGACCGCGGCCTCGACCACGCTGTAGTCGGTGACCGCCCGTTGGCCGTCCTCGTCATCGTCCTCGACCACCCGGCCGACATTGTTCGGCGACCGCGCCAGGGCCAGGTCGATGCGGCCCTGATGCGGATGCGGCACGCCGACCGTCACCGCCCAGTACTCCTTGCGCGTGGCCCGCTCGCGAAAGGCCTCGCTCAGCCGCCGCGTCGCCTTGGCGGTGCGGCCGATCAGCAGCACGCCCGAGGTCTCCTGGTCCAGCCGGTGGACCAGCCGCGGTCGCTCCTTGGCGTCGAACTGCAGATGGTCGAGCAGCCCGTCGACATGCGCCTTGACCTTGCCGCCGCCCTGCGTCGCCAGGCCGGACGGCTTGTTCAGCACGATCACGTCGTCGTCGATCAAGAGGATGGCGCGCTTCAGCTCCGCCGCCAGGCCCTCGGCCTTCTCCGCCTTCAGCGGCATCGGCGCGCGCGGCACCGGCGCCTGCGCCGCGGCCTCGTCGAGCGGCGGGATGCGGATGGTCTGGCCGGCCTCCAGCCGCTGTGCCGCCTTGGCGCGCTTGCCGTCGACCCGGACCTGCCCGGTGCGCAGCAGCTTCTCCAGCCTGCCATGGGTCAGGCCGGGGAAGCGCTGGCGGAACCAGCGGTCGAGCCGCAGCTCGCCGTCGTCCTGCGACACCGCGACGGTCTGCACGGCGCGCGGCGCTGGGTTCCCGGATGGCGGGGTGGCGTCGGCCGCGGGCTTCGGCGCAGGATGGCGGATCTTCGGCGGGGCTGGCATTCGGCTCATCGGCGCTGTGTAGCATGCGGAGACGCAAGAGGGGATCGTCGCGTGGGGACGTATCTGTGGGTCGCGGCCGGCAGCGCGCTGGGCGGCATGGCGCGGTACTGGTGCTCCGGCTTCGTCGCCGAGCGCGCCGGCGAGGCCTTTCCCTGGGGCACGCTGATCATCAACGTCCTCGGCTCCTTCGTCATCGGCCTGTTCGGCGGCCTGACCGGGCCGGACGGCCGCTTCCTGGTCAGCCCGGAGGTGCGGATCTTCGTCATGGTCGGGCTGTGCGGCGGCTACACCACCTTCTCCGCCTTCAGCCTGCAGACCTTGGCGCTGATGCAGGAGGGCGAATGGGCCCGGGCCGGCGCCAATGTGGGGCTATCGGTGGTATTGTGCCTGATCGCGGTCTGGCTCGGCGTCGCCGCGGCCGGGGCGGCGCTGAAAGGAGTCTGACGGCACAGGATTTTCCCGCCATCCGTGCATAAAGGGATATTATCATCCCGCAAGGGAATCGAGTCGGTTCAAGGACGGGGAGAACAGGTGATGAGGCTCGGGATCGTGGCGGGAATCGTGCTGCTGGGGGTGCTGGCGGGCTGTGTACCGAAGCCGCTGCCGCCCGACCCAACCGCCGAGCAGCTGCTGGCCCACGGCGCCAAGCCGATCCCGCGCACGGCGCTGGCCGAACGGCTGACCGACAAGACGGTCTACGGCACCTTCTCGGTCGACACCAACACCGCCACGGCCGGCGACGCCTGGACCGAATACTTCGCCCCGGACGGGCAGCTCTGGTACCGCGACCGGCGCACCACCTTCCGCGGCCGCTGGCATGTGCCGGACGACAAGGACGAGCTGTGCCTGAGCTTCCGCGAGGGCGAGGACCGCTGCGCCAAACTCTATGAGCTCGGCACCACGCTGCAGTTCATCTCCACCGCCCAGGGCCCCTATCAGGGTCGCGCCATCTCCTACGCCGACAAGGTGGCGGATGGCGACATGGAAGGCTTCGTGCCGAAGAAGCCGGAGCCGCGCAAGCGCCGGCCGCGGAAATAGGGGTCATCCCAGCGGCCACATCACGCCGAAGCTGAACGGCGCCCACAGCGCGGTCGGCGCCCCGGCCGCGCGCAGCGCCTCCGCGGTCCAGACATTGCAGGTGCGCCAGGCGCGGTAGGTGCCGTGCGCGGCGTAGAAGGCCTCGTGGGTTCCGGTCCCCGGCGGCGCCGCCAGGATACCGCGGCCGGCCGGGTCCAGCGCCGCGGTGCCGCGGATGAAGCCGATCAGCGCGTCTCGCCCCGCCCGGTCCAGCGCCAGCCGGGTGCAGCCCGGCACGCCCGCCGGGTCCAGCACATAAACCACGTGCAGGGCGGTGGGGCCGCCGCCGAACAGCGCCGCCATCGCGGTGCGGAGGCGGAGATCGGCCCAGCTCGGCGTCTCGCGGTAGAAGGTCAGGTCGCCCCAGCCGAAGGCGACATGCAGGTTCGGCACGAAGGCGACCGGCACCGCATCCGGGAACACCGCGGTCCAGTCGACCAGCCCGTCCCGCGCCGGCAGCACGATGTCGGTGTGTGTCAGCGTGGCGCAGACATAGGCCGGCGGATCGCTCGCGGCGACCTGCTGCGCACGGCCGCCGAGCGGCACCAGGGCCAGCGCCGCGGCGACGGCGATGTAGAGCACGGCGAGGCCGAGCAGCCCGGCGGCCAGGGCGGCGACGGTCGCCAGCAGCAGGCGCAGCGCCCTCATCCGCGCACCCCGAAGATCCAGCCCTCGGTCCGGGCGGTGGCGGGGTCGAGGCCCGGCGGCGACCACACGGCGGGGTCCGCGGCCAGCGCCCGCAGCCCGGCCGCGGCCACCAGCGCGTCGGTGGCGTGGTCGGTCAAGGGATCGGGCGCCGCGGCCGGCCCGCTGCCGAGCCGCGCCAGCGCGGCATCGAGCTCGCCCCGGTCGCGCACCTTGGCGCTGGCGGTGCGGCCGGACCGGCGCCAGAACAGGCGCGGGAAGATCTCGACCATGACCAGCGGCTGCACCGCCGGCGCCTCGAACGGCCACACCGCCAGCCGCCCGTCGAGCCGGCGGCGCAGATGATGCAGCACGCGCATCCCGGCCAGCGCGCCGGGCCCGACCGTCTTCGGCCCGAACTGCTTGAACGGGCTGTCGGGCGCGCCCAGCCGGTCGCGGCGGCAGGCCAGCTCGGCGGCGCGGTGCGGCTCGACCCAGCCGGCCGGGCGCGGCCCGCGAAGCCAGAAATCGGCGACATAGTCGGCATGGCGGGCGAAGCCGGCACCGTGGAAGTCCGGCGCCTCCGCCGCGACCCGGTCGACCAGCGCCCACAGCGCCCGGGCATCGCCGCCCGGCGGCAGATAGCCGGCGGCGACGGCGAAGGGCAGCGAGAAGGCGCAGTCGATCCCGGCCAGCACCCTCCCGCCGCCCGCGGCCTGGGCCTCGAGCCATCCGGCCACGGCGGTCCGGGTCCAGCACCGGCCGGCCGGCGGCGGCAGCAGCATCGGCCCCTCGGCGCCGGCCCGGCACTCGGCCACGGCGACGCCGTCATAGGCGCCGAGCGCGCCGGACCAGTCGATGGCGACGAAACGGTCGAAGGTCTGTTCGCTGTCGGATGTCACGAGGGCCACGCCTGGCAAAGGCATTCCGGCAAGCCTGGTCCAGGGGCGTGGCCGAAGCGTGGCGGAGTTACGCGAGAACCAGGAAGGCGCCGAGCAGCCCGCCGAAGAAGGCGTATTTGATCGCGTAGTACAGCTTCCGGTTCTTCTTCTTGATGCCCTTGAAGTAGGTCCGGATCGGATAGATGTAGGCGAACGCCTTGTTCAGCCCCGAGACCTTGTCGCCGTCGGCGTTGCGGGTGGCGCCGGCCTGGATCAGGTATTTGGCGAAGAAGCGGTTCACCGCCAGCGCCCAGCGGAACCGCATCGGCCGCTCGACGTCGCAGAACAGGATCACCCGGTTCTCGTCGGAAAAATTCTCGGCGTAGTGGATGAAGGTCTCGTCGAACACCACATCCTCGCCGTCGCGCCAGCTGTAGGACTTGCCGTCGACGATGATGCGGCAGCGGTCGTCGTTCGGCGTGATCAGGCCGAGATGATAGCGCAGCGAGCCGGCATAGGGGTCGCGATGCGCCACCAGCTTGCCGCCCGGCGGCAGCGAGGTGAACATCGCCGCCTTCAGGGTCGGGATGGTCTGCACCAGCGCCACCGAGCGCGGGCACTGCGCCGCGGCCGAGGGCAGCGGGTCGCCGTACCACTTCAGATAGTAGCGCTTCCAGCCGCGTCGGAAGAACGAGTTGAAGCCGACATCGTCGAGCTTGTCCGAGCCCTTGATGTCGCCCTCCTCCTGCAGCTTCAGCGCCTCGTCGCGCAGGACGTGCCAGTTGTCCTTCAGCGCCTGCAGCTCGGGGAAGCTGCGCGGGTCGTGATAGGGCGTGCTCGGCACCCGCGAGAACAGGTACATGAAGCAGTTGATCGGCGCGAAGAAGGTCGAATGGTCGGTCAGCTGGCGGGTGAAGCGGTGCCGCACCTGGCCGCGGAAATGCACCCACAGCGCCGAGGCGATATAGGCGTAGACGATCAGGAACTTCGGCGCGAACACAGTGGCCAGCATCTGGGCCATACCTCCAACCGGGACCCGGGCGACGGGACCGGGTTTGCGACCAATTCGCACGCTCTATACCATTCCCCCGACCTTACCGATAGGTCAGGGCGCCGCAGGGCCCCTGCCCTGCCGCGGCCGGGTGGAGTCGCGGATCACCAGCTCCGGGTCGATCAGCCGGACCTCGGGCTGCGGCAGCCGGTCGGGCGACCCGATCAGGATCATCAGCCGCTCCACCGCCAGCCGGGCGACGGCATCGACCGCGTAATGCACGGTGGTGATCGGCACGGCCGAGAAGGCCGCGATTTCGGTGTCGTCATAGCCGACGATGGCCAGGTCCTGCGGGATCCGCAGCCGGTTCTCGACGCACCAGCGCATGGCGCCGATCGCCAGGGAATCGTTCGTGGCGAACAGGGCGCTGGGCCGCAGCCCGGCCTGCATCATCCCGGCCAGCGCCCGGTGGCCCTCGGTCGCGCCATGGCCGCCGGGATCGACGATCAGGGCCGGGTCCGCCGCCATCCCCGCCTCCGCCAGCGCCGCCAGATAGCCTTCCAGCTTCTCGCGGTTGCCGAGCGGATGCGCCGCATCCAGGAAGCCGATGCGGCGGTGGCCGAGATCGAGCAGGTGCCTTGTCGCCTTATAGGCGCCGCGCCGGTCGTCGACCGTGACCACATCCATGCCGGCATCCGGGTCCGCGACCAGCAGGATCAGCGGGTGGTCGGCGTCGCGCAGCGGCCGGATATGGTCCAGCCGGCGATGGCTGGTCGGATAGACCAGGATGCCGTCGACCTGGCGCGCCCGGAACACGTCGAGCGCCCGGATCTCCTTCTCCAGCACATTGTCGCTGGCCGCCAGCATCAGGCTGTAGCCGCGGTCGGCCAGTTCGCGCTCCAGCGCCCGCGCCGCCTGGGTCAGGATCGGGTTGGTGATGTCGGTCAGCAGCAGCCCGACCGTCCGGGTCCGGCGGCTGACCAGGGACTGGGCGACGCTGTTCGGCAGGTAGTTCAGCCGCCGCGCCTCGGCCCGGATGGCCGCCCGCGTCTCCTCGGGGATGCGCGGGCTGTCGCGCAGCGCCAGCGACACCGTGTTGGCCGAGAAGCCGGTGGCGTCGGCGATGTCCTTCAGGCGGGCGCGCGATTTCGGCATCAAGGTCCTCGCGGCCGGCTCAATCCCAGGCCGGCCCCCACTCCGGATCGATCATTCGCCCGCCGCGGTCAAGGCCGGCGATCGCCGCCCTCTCGGCATCGTCCAGCGTCAGCGCCGTGGCGGCGAAGTTGGCGCGCATCCGCTCCGGCCGGGCCGAGGCCGGGATCACGATCAGGCCGAGGCGCAGCAGGAAGGCCAGCGCCACCTGGCCGGGTTCGGCGCCGTGCCGCCGGGCGATGCCCTGCAGCACCGGGTCGTCCGCCACCTTGCCCTTGGCCAGCGGCATATAGGCGGTGACGGCGATCCCGGCCGCGGCGCAATGGTCGCGCAGGAGGCGGTTCTGCAGGAAGGGATGGACCTCGACCTGGTTGGTGGCGATCGCGTCGGCGCCGATCAGCCCCCGCGCCCGGTCGACCAGCGCGATCGGGAAGTTCGACACCCCGATCAGCCGGGCCAGGCCGCGGTCGCGCGCCTCGGCCAGCGCCGTGACGTAGTCGGCGAAGGGCACCGCGTCGCCGGGCGACGGCCAATGGATCAGCAGCAGGTCGACCCGGTCGGTCTGCAGCGCCTCCAGGCTGGCCCGCACGCTGGGCAGGAAGCGGTCCCGCGACAGGTTGGTGGTGTTGACCTTGGTGGTCAGGAACACCTCGTCCCGCTTCAGGCCGGACCGGCGCAGCGCCCGGCCGACCGGCCGTTCGGTGTCGTAGCTCTGCGCCGTGTCGAGATGGCGGTAGCCGATCTCCAGCGCCGCCAGGATCGCCTCGGCCCCCGCGTCGCCGGTGCGGCCATAGGTGCCCAGCCCCATCGGCGGAATCCGCGCCTCGCCCATACCTCCGCTCCATCCAAAGGACCCGATCGCCGGCCCGGTACACACGCTATCCTGCCCGTTCCCGGTTTAACGTTAATACGCAACCTCCCGACCGCGCGGTCAAGGGCCGCGACACGAAGGTGATCGGACTGTCCGGCCTGCCGCCTCGCGAACCGTGAGGCCCTGGGCGATGAGTGTCCTGGCCCGGCGGAGCTTTTTCTCCCGGCTTCTGTCCGCCCCGGCCGCGGGCCGCCCCGGCCGCGGGCGGCGTCGAGACCGGCGCGGGTCCGTTCCCGGATGAGGTCACGCTCGAATGGCCCGAGGGCGCCGAAGATGTGGTGGATCAGCCGGCCGCCGGGCGTGGTGGTGTCGATCGCCTCCGTCAGGGAGCGGAAGCCACGCGCCCCGAGTCTCCAACGCGTTCACGGTTTCGATCAGATGCGGTAGCGCGCGGCCGAGGCGGTTCAGCGTCCACGCTGCCCTCTCGCACGAAGGCCAAGGTCACCGTCAGACCTGGCCGGTCAGCTTCGCCGCCGGACGCATTGTCCTGGACCACCCGGACGCAGCCGCCCTTGGCAAGAGCGTCGAACTGCAGCGCCGGATCCTGGTCGGCCGTCGAAACCCGCGCATACCGATCTCCGCCATCGCGCACCGGCCCGTGTCCGGAAACCCGTCCGGCAAACCATCTGTCCGGAAAGCCATCGACACCGCGCCTGGCGGAAGATTGCGGCCCGGCCGTTGAGCGGACAGGCACCAACGCTTTCACGATGCTGCACCTCCCTTCGGGGCCTGCTTTCGGCTCGGTGCGGACCGCTCCCTGCGATGCCTCTGGAGGCCGCTCCGTCCCCTTTGCCGTCATTCAGAGGCCCACCAGGTTGCTCTGAACCGGACATGCCCCGTCACCGTGGCGGCTCCCAAAACCGGCGCCCAGGGCGGAGCCGTCCGTCGTCTTTGCGGACATGGGAAGCGTTAACCGATCACGTCCGGAAAGCACCGTCTGCCCGGCCGGCGGGCCGCGGCTCAGCCCGGCACCAGGCCGGCCAGCGGCGGCGGCAGGCGCAGCCCGGGCACCGCGGCGCACAGCCGGCCGGCGCGCAGCGCCATGGCCGGGTCGGCCGGGTCCTGCGCCAGCAGCAGCCCGGTCCCGGCCGCCGCCAGCAGCGCGCGCTGCCGGTCGCGCGCCTCGGCCACCGGCGGCAGCCGGATGCCCGGCAGCAGCGGGCCGCGGACCAGGCCGAGGGCCAGATCGAAGGCGGCGAGACGAGCCGCCATGTCCGCCGCCGGGTCCTGCATCGCCGCCAGGGCGGCGCGCAGCCGCGCCACGTCGGTCCGCACCTGCCCGGGCGCGAGCCCGATACGGTCGTCCTCGTGCCGGACGGCCCGGGTGCCGATCAGCTTCCGCAGCCGGTAGATCGCGCTGCGCAGCGCCGGGATGGCGCGGTCGCCCTCCAGCTCCGGCCACAGCTGGTCGGCCAGGTCTTCCTGGGTCCAGTCCTCGGCCGGCCCGGCGATCAGGCACCACAGCAGCTCCATCGGCTTGCGCTGCGCCTTGCCGGTGCCCATGGCGATGCGGGCGCCGTCGACCTCGACCGCGAAGCCGCCGAGGGCGTGGATCTCGACCGGGAAGGGCCACAGCTCATGCGCGCCCTTCGGCGGCGGCAGGTCCCACAGCGCGATCACCCGCCGCGTCGCCTCGGCTTCGGCGCCGGCGGCCAGCGCCCGGTCGGCCAGCCGGGCCAGGGCCGGGCGGTTCATCCCGGCGATCCGGCGGCAGCCGAGGCGCCCGGCAGCCTCGGCGACGCGGCTCCAGGGACCGGTGACATCGCCGTTCGTGGCCGCAGCCAGGAAGGCCTCGGCCAGATCGGCATGCAGCAGGAAGGTGGCGTTGCCGGTCTGCGCCGCCACCTCGCGCAGCGTCCCGATATACGGCCGCGCCGCCTCGTCCCCGGCCATGGCATGCGCGGTCGCCAGCGGCAGGCTCTGGAGCGCGATCTGGTGCGGCCCGGCATAGCGCCGGGCATAGTCCAGCGACTGCCCGGCCTCGGTGATCGCGGCCGCCGTGTCGCCGGCGCACAGCGCCACGAAGGCGCGCAGGTAGTGCAGCCCGATGAAATCGGTGTGCCGCCAGTGCTGCTGGGCGCAGGCGGCGTAGCGCTGCAGCATGGTCTCGGCGGCGGCCCGGTCGCCGGCGGCGGCCACCGCCTGGACGATCACATAGAAGACCATGGTCAGGCGGTGCGAAACCCGGCGGTCGCCGGCATAGGCCACGGCCTCGTCCGCCAGCCGCAGCAACGCC
Organism: Inquilinus sp. CA228; assembly: GCF_052078665.1. NCBI lineage: Bacteria > Pseudomonadati > Pseudomonadota > Alphaproteobacteria > Rhodospirillales > Rhodospirillaceae > Inquilinus > Inquilinus sp. CA228. The sequence continues at coordinate 20,169 of NZ_JBQJIK010000010.1, forward strand.
GCGTCGTCGCCGTCGAAATGGGCCTGGGCCAAGGCGGCATAGTACCAGGCCATGACCGACATGGCTGTCGGGCCGCGCTGCCGTGCCAGCCCCTCCAGCCGGGCCACGAAGGGACGGGCGGCGGCGAGGTCGCCGCGCAACCAGATCAGGTGGATGGCCAGCACGCTGCCCAGCATCAGCTGCATCGTCGGCGGCAGGAAGGGCAGGGTGGCCTCGATCCAGCGCCGCGCCTCCGCCGCCCCGGGATGGTCCGGCCAGCCGGTCAGGATCGCCATGCAGCGGGTGGCCATCAGGATCTGGCGGGCCACGGACGGCAGCGCCTCCAGCCGCGGCAGGGCGGCGTCGATCTGCTCGATCAGCAGCCGCAGCTCACGGTAGTCGAAGGCGTCCCACAACACCGCCCGTGCCTCGCCGCTGAGCGCCAGGGCGTATTCCAGCGGCGCCGTCTCCGGTTCCAGCGACCGGCGGATCTCGGCCAGGGTCCGCTGGGCCTCCCGCGGCTCGTAAGGAAGCCGGGCATAGGTCAGCCAGATCCGCGGCAGCGGCCGGGTCGCGACCTCGGCCGGGAACAGCTCGATCGCGTCGCACAGCTCGCGGGTGCGGCCGGTCCGCGACAGCACCGGCGCCTGGTCCAGCACCAGCAGCAGCGCCTCGTCCCCGGCGCCGGCGGCAACCAACAGGCGGGCGGCCGCCAGCGTCTCGCCGCGCCGGCCGAGATGCCGGGCCGCGATCGTCCGGGCCCGGTCCAGGGCGGGCGGCGGCAGCTCTTCGGCGGCAGCCCGCTCCAGCGCCGCCTGGAAGGCGTCGTGCTTGCGCAAGGTTCCGCCGGGCAGGCGCGAGACCAGGCCGCCGGCGCCGGCCAGGCGGTCGAGCACCGCCGGCGCCCCGGCCCCGCCCAGCTCGGCCCAGTCGGCGGCCTCCCCTTCCGGCAGGAAGGCGGTGGCCAGCAGGGCCTGCCGGTCCGCCGCAGCGTCCGCGCCGGGGCCGGCGGTGCCGGCCTGCAGCAGGGACGGGGTGACCGCGGCCAGGATGCCGGGCATCCAGCCGCCGGCCCGCCGCAGGCAGGCCAGGAACAGGTCCCGGGCCAGGGCATGGCCGCCCGGCAGGTCGCGCACGAAGTCCGGGTACTCGTCGGCGGCGACGCGCAGATCGGTCAGCAGCATCGGCGGCGGCCCGGACACTGGGTCAGGCGGGTCGAGCCGCGACAGGCAGAGGATTCGGTCCTCCGGCCGCAGCGCCGCGGCGAGGATGGGCAGCAGCGCAACCGTCACCGCCTCGGGCGGCGCCCGGTGCACGTCGTCGAAGACGATCAGCCGGGGGCCGGCCTTCCGGTCCGCCGGCGCTGAGGCGAGCCAGCGCCGCGCCGCCTCGGTGATCTCGGCGACGGCCCGGGGCGTCGGGTCGGGCGGAATGTCGGTGCCGAAGCCGTGCGGCAGGCCGAGGAAGCCGCCCAGCGTGGCGAAAAGACGCAGCGGGTCGGCGTCGGCCTCGTCGACCGCGTACCACAGCACCGCGGTGCCCTCGACCGGGTGCCAGCGCGACTCCGCCCAGGTGGCGGCCAGGGCAGTCTTGCCGGTGCCGGGCGCGGCCGAGACCCACAGCAGCGCCCGGGCCGGCGCCTGCTCCAGCCGCTCGAACAGGCGGGTGCGCAGGACCAGCCCCTCGGCCGACGGCACGGTCGGGGCGTCCAGGTCGCGGGCGTCGTCGCGCCGGCCCAATGCCTGCATGTCCGGCCCTTGTCACAAGGCGTTGAGCGTCCGGTTCTCCGGGCGGCGCCGGATCATCGGAAATATTTCCCGCTGCTGCAATCTGTGATGCATCCGTGAGGGGATCTCAGGGGCCGCGAGCCTATCGTGCCGTCAGGTTTCAAACCTTTGGAGACGGCCATGGGCACGGATTTCCTGCTGCAGGCAGCAGATGGCCGTGTCGTGAAGTCACAATGATCGGGCCTGCGGCCATGGACGGCATTCATGCCAGCTTCGACTACGGCTACGATCCCAACGTGGTCGAGACCTGCCCGATCGTGGTCCCGCCGCCGCCGGACCGGCTGCCGGTGCGGGCCACGGTCGATCCGGCCTGGCTGCCGCCGGTCGGCACCCAGACGACGCCCAGCGGCTTCGTCTGGGCGTCGATCTACGGGCTGGCCACCTACAAGGCGGCCCGCACCGCGCGCCGCACACCGTTCGAGCCAGCGTTGCAGGCCAGCCCATTCTATCCCTACATCAAGATCCTGGAGCAGTTCGGCGCGCAGCCGGGCGCCTGCACCAGCGGCCTGATCTCCTGGTGCCTCGATTTCTTGCTGGCCAATGACGGCACGCCGACTCTCGAGCAGGCGCCGGCACCGGTGCCGAAGCCCGGCCACAGCGACTGCCAGGCGGCCTGGCGGTCCTATGGCGGCGTCCTGCTGGTCTCCGACTATGCCTTCAGCATCAGCGGCTGCGGCCAGGTCGGCATCACCGGCAAGGACGGGCTCGACGCCCTGCGCGGCCTGATCGCGCGCGGCCTGCCGCTGGCCTGCGGCATCTCGCTCTATACCGATTTCCCGGCCTATGGCCAGGACGGGCCCGTGCCCTATGCCGGCAACGGCCGCCTCCTGACCCGGCCGAACGGCCGGCGCGCCGGCCAGTGCCTGATGATCCTGGGCTATGACGACGCCCTGGGCGCGGTGCTGCTGCGCAACAGTTTCGGCCCGGGCTGGGGCACCGAATGGGCCGGCAGCGGCGGCCACATGTGGATGGCCTACGACACCTTCCAGGCCCTGGCCCAGGGCAGCGCCTTCTTCATCCACGAGATCTGACCCCGTTCACCGACAGCACGCGCAACTGCAGGTCGTCCTGGCCTGTGCCGCCGGGGCGGATCAAGGCGGCGTCGAATGCGCCGCCGCGCAGCCCGGCGATCCGTTGCGTGCTGTCCGCCTCCTCGAGCGACAGACCCTTTGAAGGGACACCTCATGGCCCAAGACAGATCCCTCCCGATGCGCGGCTGGCTGTTCACGCCGGCGACGCGCCCCGACCGCTTCACCAAGGCCGCGGAGGCCGGGGCCGATGTCCTGATCATCGATCTGGAGGATGCGGTCGCGCCGGCCGACAAACCCCGCGCCCGCGCCACCGCCCTGGAGCATCTGGCGGCCCCGGCAGCGGCCGGCCCGCTGCGCGCCCTGCGCGTCAACGGGCTCGACACTCGGGCGGGCCTCGCCGATCTCGACGCGCTGCTCGGATCCGCGGCGGCGCCGGACATCCTGGTCCTGCCGAAGGCCGAGGGCCCCGGCCATCTCCAGATCCTCGACCGGCTGCTGACCGCGGCCGGCAAGGCAGCCCGGCTGGTCGGCATCGTCGAGAGCGCCCGCGGCCTCGTCGCTGCCGAGGCGATCGCCGCCGCGACGCCGCGGCTGGCCGGCCTGATGCTCGGCGCCGCCGACATGGCCGCCGATCTCGGCGCCGCCACGGCGTGGGAGCCGCTGGTGCATGCCCGCTCCCGGCTGGTTGCGGCCTGCGCGCTGGCGGGCGTGACGCCGATCGACTCGCCCTTCTTCGACCTGAAGGATGTCGCGGGCCTGGAGCGGGAGGCCGCCGCATCCGTGGCGCTGGGCTTCGCCGCCAAGGCGGCAATCCACCCGGCCCAGATCCAAGCCATCAACCGGGCGCTCACCCCGACGCCCGATCAGGTCGAGACCGCCCGCGCCATCCTGGCGGAGAACGCCAAGGGCGTCGGCACCGTCGGCGGCCTGATGATCGATGAGGCGGTGGCGCGCAACGCCCGCCGCGTCCTCGCGGCCGCCGGCCTGACCACCCATCCCCAACCCTAGGAGACATCCCCATGGACAGCATCCTGCCGGCCTACAAAGCGGTCGGCGAGCGCCGCTACCGCGAGACCTCGGGCCTCTACTGGGAGGATTTCGAGCCGGGCGACGTGTTCGAGCACCGGCCGGGCCGCACCATCCTCGACACCGACAATGTCTGGTTCACCCTGCTGACCCTGAACATCCAGCAGGTCCATTTTGATGCTGCCTACGCTGCCAAGACCGAATGGAAGAGGCTGCTGGTGGATTCGACCCTCACCCTGGCGCTCGTGACCGGCATGAGCGTGCGCACGGTCAGCGCGAAGGTCGTCGCCAATCTCGGCTGGGACAAGGTGAAGGCCAGCCATCCGGTGTTCGTCGGTGACACCCTCTATGCCGAGAGCAGGGTGCTGCACAAGCGCGAGTCAAAGAGCCGTCCGACCCAGGGGATCGTCACGGTCCTGACCCGCGGCGTCAACCAGGACGGCGTCGAGGTGATGGGCTTCGAGCGGACCATGCTGATCTACCGCCAGGGCCATTCGCCGGAAACCGCCGCCAACTACTGACCCACCCGCAGACAAGGAGACACGACGATGGACGTCGTCTTACTCTACCAGTCCAAGCTGACCACGGCCGAGGAGGCCGTGGCGGCGATCCCCTCCGGCTCCCGCCTGTCGATGGGCTTGTCCGCGGCCGAGCCGCCTGCGCTGCTGCGGGCACTGGCCGACCGCGCCGCCGCCGGAGCGGTCGGGGATCTCAGGGTCTACTACTACGAGGCCGCACGGACCGCCGGCGACACGATCCTCCGCTACGAGCTGAACGACCGCATCCGCCCCTATTGCATGTTCCTCAGCGGGGTCGAGCGGGCGCTGATCAAGCGGGGAATGGAGGAGGGTGGCCGCAAGGTGGTCGACTACGTGCCATCGACCTTCCACCAGGCCGTGCGGCTGATGACGGAGGAGATCGGCATCGACACCTTCGTCTGCACCGTCTCACCGATGGATCGGCACGGCTATTTCAGCTTCGGCACCGGCAACGACTACTCGACCAAGGTCGCCCGCTCGGCCAAGCGGCTGCTGGTCGAGGTCAACCAGAACATGCCGCGGGTGTTCGGCGAAGGCGCGCAGCTGCATGTGTCGGAGGTGGGCGCGATCGTCGAGAACCACGTGCCGCTGCTGGAGCTGCCGGGCCGCGACCCGGCGCCGGAGGACGAGGCCATCGGCCGCATCGTCGCCGGCCTGGTCCCGGACGGCGCCTGCCTGCAGATGGGCGTCGGCGCTTTGCCCAATCTGGTCTGCGCCGCGCTGCGGGACCGCAATGATCTGGGTGTGCACACAGAGGCCCTGAACCAGGGCCTGGTCGACCTCATCCGTGCCGGAACCGTGACCAACCGGCGCAAGGTACTCGACCGCGGCAAGTCGGTGTTCACCTTCGCCATGGGGCCGAAGGCGATGTTTGACTTCCTCGCCGACAACCCGGCGATCCAGAGCCGGCCGGTGGACTATGTCAACGATCCGCGGATCATTTCGCAGAATGACAATGTCATCTCGATCAACGCCACGATCCAGATCGACCTGACCGGGGCGTGCAACTCCGAGCACATGCTCGGCCACCAATACAGCGCCTCCGGCGGGCAGCTGGACTTTGTGCGCGGCGCCTATGCCTCTCGGGGCGGCAAGTCGATCATCGCCGCGCGTTCGACGGCGGCCAAGGGCACGGTCTCGCGCATCGTCCCGCGGCTCGAGGGGCCGGTGACGACACCGCGCATCGATACACATCATATCGTCACCGAGTTCGGCGCGGCGAACCTGAAAGGCTTGTCCTCGACGGAGCGCGCCCGGGCCCTGATCGGCCTGGCCCATCCCGACTATCGCGACGAGCTGACCGAGGCCGCGAAGCAGTTTCACCTGCTCTGAGCCGAGCGCCGCAACGAGGACACGGGAGAACATCATGGTTGCCGACCAGATGGTCGAGACCCTCGCCGCCGCCGGCGTCGAGCAAATCTACGGCATCGTGGGCGACAGCCTGAACGGCTTCACCGACTCGCTGCGGCGCGCCATGGCGGCATCTGGTGGCTACATGTCCGGCACGAGGGCGTCGCGGCCTTCGCCGCCGGCGCCTATGGGCGGCCGATGGTCTGTAAAAGACCGAACTCCGCCGGTGTAGCGGAAGTCCGCTTCCGGAACGCGCTCGCGATGTCTCCTATCGGGGCCTCTCGACAGGGCCTCGCGAGCGCAAAGGGCCGGCTGCGGCCAGTCCGGTGGGCGCCCGCTTTGAGGACAGCTCGGCCATGTCTGCAAATGGCGCACTCCAGCCCGCCTGGGCTGTCCGCAAATGGCCGGATCGGTTGGGTTCGGGCGGCGTCGTGGAGCCTTTCGCCAACGCCCGGTCACGGCCGACAGGGCACGGTCGCGCCGTGATCCTGCGACAGGCTATGCAGCGTGTTCCTGCAGGTCGCCGGCCACGAGGCTCCAGATGCGTCGCTTCAGCGCTCCATAGGCAGCCAGGAGTTGAGCCTCGATATCACGTGGTCTGGGCAGATCGTTCTCGATCACGGCGGCAATCCGGCCGGGACGGGGCGACATCACCACGATCCGGTCGGCCATCACCAGCGCCTCGTCGATATTGTGCGTGACGAAAACCACCGTCTTGCCGCTGTGGGCCTGAATGCGCATGAGCTCGCCTTGCAGCACCTCGCGCGTCATCGCGTCGAGCGCGGCAAAGGGCTCGTCCATCAGGAGCACCTGCGGATCGGCGGCGAGGCAGCGCGCGAGCGTCACGCGTTGCTGCATGCCGCCGGAGAGTTCGACCGGGTAGTGCTCCGCGAAGCCCGACAGTCCGACCAGCTCGATGAAGCGCTCGGCGATATCGCGTCGCTCTCCGCGTCGGAGACCTTTCATCTTCGGACCGAAGGCGACGTTCTCGCGAACGGTCTTCCATGGGAAGAGCGCATAGGACTGGAAAACCATGCCGCAGCGCGGGTCGATGCTTCGTATTCCCTCGCCGCGCAGGCTGACGTCCCCGCTCGTCGGCGCGACGAAGCCGGCGAACATGTTGAGCAAGGTGGATTTGCCGCAACCGGAGGCGCCGAGCAGGCAGAGGAACTCGCCTTCGCGCACGTCGAGCGTGACGTTGCTCAGGGCCAGCACGCCGCCACCATGACGGCCGCCGAAGCGCTTCGAGACAGTGTTGGCCGACAGGATGGTGGTCATGATCGCTCTCCGATCAGGGCGTGCGCCGGTTGCGTTCCCAGGGCAGGAGCCAGGCCTCGATGCGGTTGGCTGCGAGGTCGGCGATCAGCACGGTTGCCGAGATGCAGACCATGCCGACCAGCACGAGCGGCATGTTGCCCCAGTCCTTCGCCGACCAGATCAGGGCGCCGAGCCCGGTCTGGGCCGCGACCATCTCGGCCGAGAGAACGCAGGACCAGGCGATGGCGAGGCTGACCTTGAGGCCCGCCAGGATTCCCGGCAGCGATCCCGGCAGCACGACCTCGCGCATCACGGCCAGTCTGGAGGCCCCGAGATTGCGCGCCGCCTTGACCAGCAGCGGATCGACGCGCTTGGTGCTCTCGACCGTGTAGAGCAGGATGTAGATCCACGAGCCCATGAACACGATCGCGATCTTCTGGCTCTCGCCGATGCCGAGCCAGAGCATGGTCAGCGGGATCCAGGTGATCGAGGGCAGCGGCCGAAGCAACGAGATCAGCGGGTCGATCACCGCCTTGGCCGGCCACCAGGCGCCCATCACGATGCCGAGCGGCACGGCGACGACCGCCGCAAGCCCGAAGCCCAGGAACACGCGCCGCGACGAAGCTGCGATCGAGATCCAGAGGTCGGTCGTGCCGGCGATGCCCCTGGCCTCGGCCGCGACCATCGACGGCGAGGGAAAGAACAGCGGCGAGATCGCTCCGGTCTCGGTCGCCAGTGCCCACAGCCCGTAGAGCGCGAAAATGCCGAGGAGGTTGAGCAGGAGAACCGGTCGGCCAAGGCTCGGCAGCCGCCATCTCGGCCGGCTGGCCGGCTCGTCAACGGCGGACAATGCGAGATCGCTGATGGCGGGTGTGGACATGGCTTCGCTCCACTGCGGCGGGTCAGGGCTTCGGCACGAAGGCGGTGTTCTCCCAGGCGCGGACATCGGGCTTGACCGGGATCTTGCCGCTTTCGGCAAGCCAGCCGGCGAGATAGTCCATCTGCTCGCCATGCTTGCGCATGTGCTCGGGCCAATCCTTCGTCCCGTAGTAGGTGAAGCCCTTGATGCCCGCGAGAACGGCTTCGGGCGGCTGGCGGAAGTAGTGCGCGACCGTCTGCGCCGCCTCCTCGGGATTGGCGTTGACGAAGTCCGCCGCCTTCATCACGGCCGCAGCCAGCTTGCCGGCCGAGACCGGGTCCTCTTCTACGAGCTTGCGGGAGATGATCATGATGTCGGGCGCCGACATCGTGCCGAAGCGCTCGAACATCTCGGTGTCCTTGTCGGTGCCGAGCAGGGCGCCGTCCGGCACGGCCTTCTTCAGCCCGTCGAGGATGGGCTGCCAGATGCAGGCCGCATCGACATCGCCACGTGAGAGCGCGAGCTGCATCTCGTTCGGCGGCAGGTTGACGTACTGGATGTCCGACGACGTCAGTCCAGCCTTGGCAAGGAGACCCGCCATGGTGATCTCGGCCGAGGTGTTGGCTGCGATCTTCTTCCCCTTGAGATCGGCGAAGCTCTTGAAGCCCGGCCGCGCCCAGCAACCCTCGCTGCCGGGGGAGTCGTCGATGTTGGCAAAGTAGTAGAAGCTGGCATTGCCGCGCGCCATCTCGCTGATCACGGTGGTGCGGCCGAGATTGCTGAAGGCGACGGAGCCGGCGGTCAGCGCGCGCACCCGGTCGCTCGAGTTCAGCACCACCTGCAGGCTGACATCGAGCCCGGCCTCGGTGAAATAGCCCTTGTCGACGGCGAACAGCACCGGGACCATCCCGAGCCATGTGACAGAGCCGGCGAAATCGAGCTTCGGCCTCTCGGCGTCTTGGGCGATGCCGGCGGCGGGAGCCGCGACCGTGGCAAGGCCGAGCGCGACCGCGAAGGCCGCTGCTGCGAGGAAACGGGGTCTGGCCATGGTCGATCTCCAATCCTGGTCGAGTGGGGTGGACGGCGGTGGGCCTAGTAGCCGGCGACGGTATCGACCTCGTTCACAAGCTCCCGGCCGGAACGGAAACGGCGGACGTTCTCGGCGAAGGTGTCGACGATCGTCCTGATGCTTGCCGTCGAGGAGCAATGAGGCGTGACATGGAGGTTCGGCACGTCCCAGAGGGGGCTGTCCTTCGGCAGCGGTTCGACCGGAAAGGCGTCGATCGTGGCGGCGCGAAGCCGTCCGTTCCGCAACGCGGCGACCAGGTCGGCCTCGACCAGGTGCCCGCCGCGCCCGGCCGAGATCACGACGCCGCCTGGCGGCATGCCCGCGAAGGTCGCGGCGCTCAGGATGCCGCGCGTCGTCTGCGTCAGCGGCAGCAGGTTGATCAGGATCTCGGTGCGGGCGAGAAATTCATCGAAGCCATCAGGTCCGGCAAAGCAGGTGACGCCCGGCACCGCATGGCGCGAGCGCGACCATGCGGCGGTGTCGTAGCCGACGCCGGCAAGGCGCTCGGCCGCGAGGCGGCCCATCTGGCCAAGCCCCATCACGCCGACGCGGACCTCGCGCGCGGAGCGCATGATCTTGTAGGCCCATTCGTGCTGCTGCTGGGCGGCGAGGAAATGCGCGATGTCGCGGTGGTGGAACAGCGTCCAGGCGAGGGCGTAGTCGGCCATACGCGAAGCGAAGTCGTGGTCGACGATGCGCACCATCCGGATCCCCTTGGGGAAGTCGGGATCGAGCAGGTAGTGGTCGATGCCGGCGCCGGTCGCCGACATCAGCTGGAGGTTCCGGAACAGCTTGAGGAAGCCATGCGGCATGCGGAAGACGATGCAGATGTCGATCTCGGCGGGATCGCCGGCATCGGGCCATTCGCGGACATCCTCATCGGGCAGCGCGGCGCGGATGCCCTCAATCAGATCGCGTCCGTAGGCGTTGTGGAGCCAGGCGAGGATGGCCATGGGCGTCAGGATCCGTTTCTGATGGCAGGAGAGCGGGCTGGCGGCGCCTCCCGGCGCGCCTGGCGGTCATCGATGCGGCGAATGAGTTCGGCCGCGGCGGCGACGGCCAGCCGCGAGCCCGGCAACCAGGCTCTCCGGCGCCCCGCGGCATCGGGGAACCCCGTCTCCTCGGCCCGTTCACCACGGGCTCTTTGCGCAAGAGCCACCCCGAGCGCAGTGCCGAGCCCGATGCCTCGTCCGCTCAGCCCATAGCCGACGAGCAGACCCGGGAGCGGTTCCGTCAGCCGGGGATATTGGTCCGTCGCCAGATCGACCCAGCCTGACCAGGTCTCGGCAAAGGATTCGATCCCGAGGGCGGGGAAGAGCGTTCGAAGGCGCGCGAGGCCTTTCGCGAGATCACCCATAGCGCACCCGCTCGCCGGACCTGAGAGCGTGACGATGAGCCGGCCGTCGCCCGTCCGCCTGACGCCGGAGGGCAGCCGTCGTGTATCGGTCAGCGCCCGGTAGCGCTCGAGAACACCGGCGAGCGACTCCGCCGGCAACGGCGCGGTCGCAGCCTCGTGAATGCGGAACGGCAGAATCCTGCGCCGCAAGGCCGGCAGGAGATGTCCTGTCTCGATTCCGGCTGCGACGATGACCGTTTCGCAGGCGAGGCTGCCGGCCGGCGTGACAACGCGCCAGCCGCCAGCCGCCGGTGCGATCCCGATGACGGGACTTTCCTCATGCAGGCGTGCGCCTGCCGCGATCGCGGCGCGAACCAGGCCACGGACATAGGCCAGAGGATTGAGCGTGCAGCCGCGCGGCTCGACGAGAGCGCCGTGATAGGCCCCCCCGCCGATCGCGGCCGCCGTTTCGCCGGCGTCGAGGTACGGCAGCGAGACGCCGCGTCGGCCCCACGCGTCGCGCCGGATGGCAAGCGTTCCCGCGCCCGCAGCCGAATGGGCGGCGAAGAGCAGGCCGCTGTCGTCGAGGTCGCAGGCGATGGCGTGGCGGGCGACGTTCTTTCGGACCAGGGCCGGAGCGTCCGCTGCCAGGGCGATGAGCCTTTCTCCGGCGTCCTGCCCGAGATCGGCGACCGCGCGGGCCGGCTCGGTGCGGAGATAGGGGACGACCTGGCCGAAGGCACGGCCGCTGCCGCCGGCGCCGACGCTCCGCGCCTCCACGAGGCGCACCGAAAGACCTGCCTGTGCGAGATGGAGGGCCGCGCTCGCTCCGGTGATCCCGGCGCCGATCACGGCGATGTCGGTCCGCACCTCGCTGCGCAGGGGTTCGCCAGCGGGCTCCCGCTCGCCCGAACCCGCATAGGCTTGCGGCAGCGATGATGTCGTCAGATCGGGATGGCGCGCCATGGTCAAGGCTCCGTCACGGGTGGCAGGCCACGTCGGCGCAGCACGGTTTCAAGGCGCATCAGCAGGAGCGGCGCGGTCCAGGACGCGGCGATGGCGAGCCAGGCCACCCGGTCCATGCCGGCAAGCATGCCGTTGGGCCTGACGCTCAGCAGCAGCGGCGCCGTGCCGGCGCCGATCGCCTGGGCGAGATTGGTCACGGCCGCCGCCAGCGACTGGAAGGCGGCGCGCTCCGCGGGCAGCGGCACGCGCGTCGCGGAGCCCTGGCTCACGGTGCTGCGGACGAGCTGCAACACCAGCACCATCGCCAGGATGGGGAGCGCCGGCAGCAGCGGTGCTTCGCCGAGGAATGCGGCGCCGAGGACGAGCGTGGTCGTGAGCGCAGCGCCCGCAGCGACCGGCAGGGCGCCGAAGCGATCGCTCGTGCGGCCCGCCAGCGGCACGACCGCGAGCGTGAGCGCGCCGCCCAGCAGATAGACCGCCGAGAGGCCGGTCGGCCCAAGGCCCGTATTGCGCAAGACGAAGACCGGAAGGTTTGGCGAGACCAGCAGCGCCGAGAAGGAGGCGGCGGCGATCAGCAGAAAGGCGATCAAGCTCGGCTGACCTGCAATCAGCCTGAACACGGCGCGCCATTCGACGTTGAAGGGCTTAGCCACGACATCGGACAGATGCCCTCGGTGCGGGCCGATCGCGTAGACGGTCACGGCCGAGATTGCACCGCCGCCGAGAGCCAGGGCGAGCAGCGCCCAACGCCAACCGCCTGGCATCGCCGCCAGCAGCGTGCCGGCCGGCAGACCGAGTACGAGCGCTAGACCATAGGTGCCGACCAGCCGGCCGACGGCAAGGCCCCGCCGCTGCGGCGGGACGACATCGCTGGCGACGGCGATGAGAAGGCCCCAGAGCGGACCTGCCGCACAGCCGGCAAGCGCGCGCGTCAACATCAGCGCGGCCATATCGGGCGCTGCGGCGCTCGCGCCGATCGCGAGCGTGAAGGCGCCGACGCAGCACGCCAGCGCATCGCGGCGGTCGAAGCGGTCGAGAACGAAGGAGGCCGCGAAGCCGCCCACCGCGGCGGCCAGCGAGTAGACCGCGCCGAGATAGCCGACCGCATCGGCCCGGCCGCCGACCTCCGCGACGAGGAACGGCCCAAGCGGAAACATCACCGTGGCGTTCAGCGCCACGACGAAGGCGACCGCGGCGAGCAGGGCCACCAGGCCGCGCTCCGAGAGACCGTTTGTCGTCGCGAACATGCGATCGCCCTTCATCTGGCCTGGCTCAGGCTTCTCACGCGCGTGCCCGCGCCGGAGCAGCGGCGGGCGCAAGCGCAGCGCAGGCCGAGGCGATACGCTCGATCGCCCGGTCGAGCTTCTCGTCGGACGCCGCATAGGAGAGCCGGAGATGGCCGGGACAGCCGAAGGCCGAACCGTGCACGAGGCCGATTCCGGCGGCATCGAGCAGGTAGAGCGCGAGATCCTCGTCCGTGGCGATGACACCCCCATCGGGGGCCTGGCTGCCGAGCAGCGCTCCGCAGGACGGGAAGACGTAGAAGGCGCCCTCGGGCACGCGGCAGGACAGGCCCTCGACGGCATTGAGACCGGCAACGACCTTGTCGCGCCGCCGTTCGAAGGCCGCGACATGGTCGGCAATGAAATCCTGCGGTCCATTCAGCGCCGCGACCGCGGCGGCCTGGCTGATGGAGGCGGCGTTGGTCGTCGAATGCGACTGGATCGCCGACATCGCCCGGATCAGCGGCTTGGGTCCCCCGGCATAGCCGATGCGCCAGCCGGTCATGCAATAGGTCTTGGAGACGCCATTCATCGTCAGCGTCCGCTCGCGCAGCTTCGGTTCGACCGCCGCGATCGTTGCAAAACGGAAGCCGCCATAGGTCAGGTGTTCATAGATGTCGTCGGTGAGAATCCAGACCTGCGGATGACGCAGCAGGACCTCGGCAATTGCCGCGAGTTCCTCCCGCGAATAACCCGCGCCGGAAGGATTGGCGGGCGAGTTCAGGATCAGCCAGCGCGTCCGCTCGGTGATTGCCGCCTGGAGAGCCTTCGGGTCGAGGCGGAAGCCGTCCTCCGGTGCGCAGGGCACGATCACCGGCGTGCCTTCGGCCAGCAGAACGATCTCGGGATAGGACACCCAGTATGGCGCCGGAATCACGACCTCGTCGCCGGCGGAGAGGCTCGCCATCAGCGCGTTGTAGACGACCTGTTTGCCGCCTGTGCCGACGATGATCTCGTCCTGGGCATAGGCAAGCCCGTTCTCGCGCTCGAACTTCGCAGCAACGGCGCGACGCAGGGCGGGCGTCCCGTCGACGGCGGTGTACTTCGTTTCACCGCGGTCGATCGCCTCCTTGGCCGACTGCTTGATATGCGCCGGCGTGTCGAAGTCAGGCTCGCCCGCCACCAGGCTCAGCACGTTGCGTCCCTGTGCGGCCAGATCGGCGACACGTCCGTTGAGGATGACCGTCGGGGACGGCTTGACCCGCCGGAGGCGCTCCGCTGTCTGGAACATGTTCATTATCCCCAAAATGGCGTTGGATAAATTCTGACATATCCGTATCTTGAGTCAATGAACCGGTTCCAAATTCTTTGCACAAATGCCACGCATAAGCTGCCCGATCAGGCAACTTCGTGCCTTGATTTGCGGCAGGCGGCGCTTGGGGTGGGCATCGGCGTTTGACAGGATGGCGCCGCGATGAAGCAGGGTGGGGCGATGGCAGTGATCAAGAAGGCGACGATTCGGGACGTGGCGGCCAAGGCCGGCGTTGCGCTCGGGACGGTGTCGCGCGTGCTGAACGACCATCCGTCGGTGACGCTCCAGGCGCGCCGCCGCGTGCAGGACGCGATCAAGACACTCGGCTATCAGCGCGACGCGGTCGCCGGAAGTCTGCGCAACGCCCGCACCCGAATGGTTGCCTGCGCGATTCGCGACTTCGATATCCCGGCCTTCGCGAGCTATGTGAAGGCGGCCGAGGCCGTGTTCCGACGCGCTGGCTATACCTTGCTTCTGGCCAGCACCTCGAACGAGAAGGATGTCGAACTCGGGCTTCTGCGCGGTTTTGCGCAACGTCGTGTCGAGGGCGTCATGATGACGATGAGCGACGAGGCGGATGCCGAGCTCGCGTCAGCGATCGTCGGCGCGCCGATGCCGATCGTGCTGATCGACCGCGAACTGCTGCAGAACGTCGACCGCGTGATGGCGGACCATCAGTCCGGTGCCGAGGAGGCGACGGGGCATCTGCTGTCGCTCGGCCACACCCGCATCGGCATGATCGTCGGCGACCCGGCGGCTTATCCGTCACGCAGCCGCATCGCCGGGTTCAGGCGCGCCCATGAGCAACGAGGCGTCGAAGTCGACGACGCGTTGATCCGCGACCATGCCCTCTCCAACGAGATCACGTTCCGCGAGACCTGCGCCTTGTTGTCGGGGCCGAATCGGCCGACGGCCCTGTTCGTCGCCGCGGTCGACATGCTTGCCGGCACGCTGCGCGCGATCCGCAGCAGCGGCCTCGAGCCCGGGCGCGACATCACGATTGTCGCGGGCAGCGATTCCGACCTCGCGGAACTCGGAACTCCCCCTGTCTCGGCACTGTCCTGGGACCGTGCCGAGATGGGCCGTCATGCCGCCGAGATGCTGCTGGAGCGCATCCGCGATCCGCAGCCGCGGGCGCCGCGCTGCGTCAGACTGCCGGTGTCCTTGATCGTGCGGGGCAGCACCGCGGAATCCCGGTCCCGATAGCGAGGTTGCCGACGATCATGCCACATGCTTGACGACCGGTGCGACCAGCGAGGGCAACTCGAGCCGAGCGACTCCATCTCTCATGCTGGGGAGAGGCGTCTTTCCACGATTCGCGCCAGGAGGCTCGCGCCGACCGGCAGGATGCCGTCATCCAGCACGAAGCCGGGATTGTGCACCGGCACCGAACCTGCATGCCCGACGGTGCAGTAGACGCCCGGCGTCGCGTGCAGCATGTCCGCAAAATCCTCGCTGCCCATCACCGGCGCCGTCTTCAGATAGACCTGATCCGGCCCGACGATATCGCGAGCCGCTTCGAGATAGCCCTCGACCAGATCCTCGGTGTTCACCAGGACGTCGAACACGTTGCGGATGTCGCATTCGATCTCGACCTCGAAGGCGGCGGCGGTGCCCTCGGCGATGGCGCGCATCCGCTGGCGCACGAGCTCATTGACCTCCCGGTCCAGGAACCGGACCGTGCCGGAGACGACGGCCTCCTCCGGCACGATGTTATAGGCGCCGCCCGCGTGGATCTGGGTGACCGAAAGCACGGCCTGCTTGAGCGGACTGACGTTGCGGCTGACGACTGATTGCAGCGACTGGACCAGCGCGGTGGCGACGATGATCGGGTCGCGCGAATGCTCGGGCATGGCGCCATGGCTGCCGCGCCCGCGGATCCGGAAGTCGACCCAGCAGAACATCAACGAGGCCGGTCAGCGCCTCACCGAGAAGTCGCTCGACATCCAGCCCACCATCACTATCCGCCCTGGCTGGCCGCTGCGCGTCATCGTCCACAAGGACCTGGTGCTGCGGCCCTATCGGGGCTGACGGGAGACCGCCATGACCGAATTGAAGCTCGGCCGGCTGCCGGATCGGACGCCCGCCCCGATCACCTTCGTGGCGCCGCCAGAACTTGCGCGGGCGCTCCAGGCCTATGCCGAAGCCTATCGCACCGAGATATGGAATTATTGCGCACCTCAGATGCGGAATAATTCCATGCTGCACCTCGTCGGCGAAACCATAGACGCCAAGCGTGCCCATCTGCGCGCCCAAGCCGGCGAGCTTATCCAACTCGTCCGCGGTGTCTATGTCGATGCCGACGGTGATGCCGAGACAACGGTTCTTGGCCATGCCGTCCGCATCGCGCGCTATCTCTATCCGATGGCCTACCTGTCTTCGGCGAGCGCCGTCCTGCTCGGGCCGGCACCGAACGGACGACTGTTCATCACCGGGCGCCGCAACCAGCGCACCCGTCTTCGATCGCTCGAGATCATCCAGAACGAGGCTCCCGCACACCCATCCACGGTCGGCGTCGTTGTCGGCGACGATCTGGGAGAATTGCGGGCGGAGGCCTCGTCGCCACGGCAGCGTCTCCTGGAAGCCTTCCGCCTGCGCAGCGAGCATGCGAGCGCGATCACGGACACGATGCGGGCCCAGATGGCGACGCGCTTGGTCGAGGAATATGGATCGTCGGGCGCGGCCGCGGATGCGGTATGGGCTCTCGCCCGCGAGAACGGCTGGTATCGTGAAGGCGAAGCTGCCGAGCGCTATTTCCTGGTCCGGCCGGATGCCGAGAAGGTCAGCCGGAACAAGGCGGCCCTGGATTTCATCGTCGCTTGGCACGGCACGCCGCTCGGGCACCTGATTCCATGACGGCGGACAACCGGGAACGGTCCGTCCGCCTTCCAAGCCCTTGTCCCGTCGCGGAATTCCGCCGGAACGCACAGGAAATTCGATGGTAGCTGGGGAGGGATTTGAACCCCCGACCAAGGGATTATGATTCCCCTGCTCTACCACTGAGCTACCCAGCCATCGGGGCCGAGCGTATACGCGCCCGCCGCCGCCCCTGTCAAGCCACCCGGGACAGTGTCGCAGAACGCCGCCTTTGCTTGCGGCAGCGGCTGTGCTTCCGGTACCTAGAAGCATGACCGCGATGCCCCCCTCCGTCCGCCGGTTGGCCGCCGCCTTCGTGCTGAGCGCCGCCGTCGCCGCGCCGGCCCTCGCCCAGGAGGCCGCTCCCCCGGCTGTGCCGACGGCCGCCCCGCCGCTGGCGGCGCCGGCGCCGCTGCCGGACGATCTGCGGATCGCGCCGCAGGCCCAGAGCTTCACCCTCGGCAACGGGCTGCAGTTCATCGTCATCCCGGCCGGCACCGCCCCGGTGGTGACGCAGATGGTGTGGTACCGCGTCGGCGCCGCCGACGAGGCGCCGGGCCAGTCCGGCATCGCCCATTTCCTGGAACACCTGATGTTCCACGGCACCAATTCCCATCCGCAGGGCTACTCGCAGGAGCTGGCGGCGATCGGCGGGGTCGAGAACGCCTTCACCACCGCCGACTACACCGCCTACTACCAATCCGTGGCCAAGCAGAACCTGCCGCTGGTGATGCGCTACGAGGCCGACCGGATGCAGAACCTCGTGCTCGAGGAGAAGCGGGTCAACGCCGAGCGCAACGTGGTGCTGGAGGAGCGGCGGATGCGGATCGAGAACGAGCCGTCGTCGCGTCTCGGCGAGGCGATGAACGCCGTCCTGTACCTCAACCACCCCTACCGCGCACCGGTGATCGGTTGGCCGTCGGAGATCGAGGCGCTGCGGCGCGAGACCGCGCTGGCCTTCTACGACCGCTTCTACACGCCGAACAACGCCACGGTGGTGATCGCCGGCGACGTCGACCCCGCCGCGGTGAAGGCGCAGGCGGAGGAAATCTACGGGCCGGTCAAGCGCCGGGCCGAGCCGCCGCCGCGGGTGCGGCCGCAGGAACCGGAGCCGCCGGCGCCGCGCCGGCTGGAGCTGACCGACGCCCGCGCCGGGCAGCCCTATCTGCGCCGCAACTACCTGGCCCCGTCGGTGGTGACGGCGGCGCCGGGCGAGGCCGCGGCGCTGCAGGTGCTGGCGGCGGTGCTGTCGGGCGAGACCGGCCGGCTCTACCGCGCCCTGGTGACCGAGCAAGGCAAGGCGGCGATGGCCGGCGCCGGCTACGACCCCGACGCGCTCGACTACAGCCCCTTCGCCGTTTACGCCGTGCCGCGCGGCGACGTGGCGCTGCCGGATCTCGAGGCGGCGATGGACGCCGTTCTCGCCGGCGTTCGCGACGAGGCGGTGCCGGAGGATGAGCTGGCGCGGGCCAAGCGTCGCCTGCTGGCGGGCGCGATCTACGGCCAGGACGATCCCGGGGCGCTGGCCCGGGCCTTCGGCGAGGCGGCGGCGCTGGGCCGCGGCGTCGCCGACGTGCAGGGCTGGCCGGGCCGCATCGCCGCGGTCAAGGCCGCCGATGTGCAGAAGGCGGCGCGGACATACCTGCAGCCGCCGCGCTCCGTCACCGGGCTCCTGACCCGGCCGGCGGATGCGACCCAGGCCAAGCAGCCCTGACCGCGCGAGGACCATGCCGATGAACGCGATGCTTTCCCCATTGCGCGCTGCCCTGGGCGCCGCCCTGACCGGTCTGCTGCTCGCCGCCGCCACGCTGCCCGCCGCCGCGACCACGATCGACCGCGTGGTCAGCCCCGGCGGCATCGAGGCCTGGCTGGTCGAGGACCACACCGTGCCGGCCGTCACCGTCTCCTTCTCCTTCGACGGCGGCGCCGCCCAGGACCCGGACGGCAAGGCCGGCCTGGCCTCGCTGCTCAGCGAGATGCTGACCGAGGGGGCGGGGCCCTACGACGCCCCCGGCTTCAAGACCGCCCTGGCCGACCGCTCGATCCAGCTCGGCTTCTCTGCGTCGCAGGATTACAACGGCGGCCGGCTGAAGACGCTGACCACCGAGCGCGATGCCGCCTTCGAGCTGCTGCGCCTGGCGCTGGCCGAGCCGAAGCTGGCGCAGGGCGACTTCGACCGGATCAAGGCCGGCCGCATGGCCGAGCTGAACTTCCAGGAGAACGACCCCGGCACCATCGCCGACGACCGCTGGTCCGCCGCCGCCTTCCCCGGCCATCCCTACGGCCGGCCGTCGATCGGCACCAAGGACAGCGTCGCCGCGATCGGCACGGCCGACCTGCAGGACCTGCGCCGCCGCCTGTTCGCCCGCGACGGGCTGCGCCTGGCCGTGGTCGGCGACATCGACGCCGCCACGCTCGGGCCGGCGCTGGACCGCGTCTTCGGCGGCCTGCCGGCGAAGGGCGACCGCACACCGGTGCCGGAGATCGAGGCCGCCGCCAAGGGCACCGAGATGGTGCCGCTGGCGGTGTCGCAGGCGTCGATCCAGCTCGGATTCCCGGCGCCGCGGCGCGACGACCCCGACTATTTCCCGGCGATCGTGATGAACCACATCCTCGGCGGCTCGACCTTCACCTCGCGGCTGTACCGCGCGGTGCGCGAGCAGCGCGGCCTGGCCTATTCGGTCGACAGCGACACCATCCAGCTCAAGCACGCCGGGCTCCTGCTGATCACCGCCGGCACCCGGGTGGACAAGGCGGGGGAGAGCCTGTCGGTGATCCGGGACGAGATCGCGCGGCTGGCGAAGGACGGCCCGACCGAGCAGGAGGTGGCCGAGGCCAAGAGCTACCTGATCGGCAGCTACCCGCTGGGCTTCGCCTCGCATGACAGCCTGGCGTCCTATGTGCTGTCGCTGCAGCTTGCCGGCCGCGGCCGCGACTTCATCGACAAATATCCCGGCCTGATCGAGGCGGTGACGCCGGCCCAGGTCAAGGCGGTGGCCGCCCGGGTGCTGCAGGTCAAGGACCCGACCGCGGTGGTGGCGGGAACGCCGGCCAGCTAGGCCGGCTGCGCCTTCCGCGCCCGGCCGGGCAGGGTCATGGCGGCAACGCCGATCACCACCAGCACCAGGCCGTACAGCGCGGTCGGGGCCAGGGTCTCGCCCAGCAGGACCACGCCGATCGCCACCCCGATCGGCACCCGCAGATAGGCCTGCGCCATGGTGGCGACCGAGCCGAGCGAGGCGATCAGCCGGAAGTAGAGCACGAAGGCCAGGGCGGTCGAGACCACGGCCAGCCCGGCCAGTGCGCCGAGCGAGCTGGCGGAGGGCGCCAGCGTCCAGGGCCGGTCCAGCACCAGGCTCAGCGGGATCAGCATGGCGGCGCCGGACAGCATCGACCCGGCGGCCGGCACCATCGGGTCCAGCCCCTTGAAGTTGCGGCCGAAGATGGCGGCGATGCCGTAGCACACCGTGGCCGCCACGATCGCCAGCTGCGGCAGCAGGTCGTGCCCGGCGCCGGACAGAGCGTCGAGGCCGATCACCAGCGTGATCCCCGCGACCCCGGCGGCGATGCCGAACATCTTGCGCCCGGTCACCGCCTCATGCCGGGTGATCGCCCAGGTGAACAGGAAGGTGAAGATCGGCGAGGTCGAGTTCAGGATCGCCGCCAGCCCGGCATCGACCCGGGTCTCGGCCCAGGCGATCAGCACGAAGGGGATGGTGCTGTTGACCAGCGCCTGCACCGCGAACAGCCGCCATGTGCGCCCATCGGTCGGCATGCGGATGCCGCGCAGCCGCAGCACCAGCAGCAGGATGGCGCCGGCGATCACGGTGCGCGCCGCGATCAGCGTCACCGGCGGGATGGTGGCGACGCCGAGCTTGATGAAGCTGTAGGAAGCACCCCAGAGGGTGGCGAGCAGCACCAGCAGCAGATAGTCGGTGACGGGCGCGCGATCGGCGGCGGGTGCGGACATGGAGGCCTCCTCGTTTGGTGGCCCGACCATGCCCTGCGCGCGGGCGCCTGTCGCGCGCCGACGCTGCGGTTTCCGTCGAAGTGTCGGGGCTTCGCCGCAGCCCTCAGTCGTCCAGCAGCGCCGCCAGCTTCATGCCGACGGTCAGGGAGCCGTTGGCTTTGATCTTGCCGGTCATGTAGGCCATGGTCGGGCTCAGGCTGCCGTCGACCATCCGCCGCAGCGTCTCCGCCTTCATGCTCAGGGTGACGTCGGCCGGGGCGTCGCCGATCGACACCGCCGGCGCCGGGCCGGTGCCGTCGAGCACGATGAAGCCATCGGTGCCGAGGTCGAACTTGACGCGGGCGTCGAGCGGGGCACCGCCGGCAGCACGGCCGCGCACGGCTTCGGCGAGGGCGTCGAGCGACATGGGCAAAGTGTCCTTTCTGTCGGCGGAAAACTGAGGTCAGGCGGCGGCGCGCTCGGCCCGGGCGATGAAGCCGCCGCCGAGCACGCGGTCGCCGTCATAAAGCACGGCGGCCTGTCCCGGCGCCACCCCGTGCTGCGGCGCATGCAGCTCCAGCACCGCCGCATCCGGGCCGGTCAGCCGCACCGTCGCCGGCACCGGCGACTGGGCGGAGCGCAGCTTGGCCTCGACCGTCCGGCCCTCCGGGCCGGGCGCCGCGTCCAGCCAGTTCAGCTCGGTCAGGGCGACGCTGTGCCGGGCCAGGGCCGACCACGGGCCGACGATGACGCGCTTGGCCTCGGGGTCGAGCCGGACGACGTAGAGCGGCTCGTCATTCGACTTGCGGCCGCCGATGCCCAGGCCCTTCCGCTGGCCGATGGTGTAGTGGACGATGCCCTGGTGGCGGCCCAGCACGGTGCCGTCGAGATGCACGATCTCGCCGGGCCCGACCGCGCCCGGGCGCAGCCGCGCCACCACCTCGCCGTAGCGGCCCTCGGGCACGAAGCAGATGTCCTGGCTGTCCGGCTTGTCGGCGACCACCAGGCCCAGGCGCACCGCCTCGGCCCGGGTCTCGGACTTGCTGTTGCCGCCCAGCGGGAAGCGCAGGAAGCCCAGCTGCTCGGCGGTGGTGGCGAACAGGAAGTAGCTCTGGTCCTTGCCCGGGTCGATGGCGCGGTGCAGCTCCGGCCCCTCTCGCCCCTCGACCCGGCGGACATAGTGGCCGGTGGCCAGGCAGTCGGCGCCCAGGTCGCGGGCGGTGTCCATCAGGTCGCGGAACTTGACCTTCTGGTTGCAGCGGATGCAGGGGATCGGCGTCTCGCCGCGCAGGTAGCTGTCGGCGAAATCCTCCATCACCGCCTGGCCGAAGCGGCTCTCGTAATCCAGCACATAGTGCGGGAAGCCGATGCGGTCGGCCACGGTGCGGGCGTCGTAGATGTCGGCCCCGGCGCAGCAGGCGCCCTTCTTCTGGATGGCGATGCCGTGGTCGTACAGCTGCAGCGTGATGCCGACGACGTCGTAGCCCTGCTCGGCAAGCTGGGCCGCGACGACGGAGCTGTCCACGCCGCCGGACATGGCGACCACGACGCGCGTCGCGGCCGGGGGCTTGTCGAGACCGAGTGAATTCATGGCGGGCTGAATATAGGGAGGGATCGGCGCCGAGAAAACCGGCAGATGGTCCGGGCCGCCATGCTGGCCTGTTGTCGGACATAACGAGGGGTGCGTACACTCCTGGGAAAGCGAGGAGGGAACCCCGGAATGTTTCGCCCCAACCGGTTGAAGGAACGGCTGCGCCGCGGCGACCAGCTGTTCGGCGCCTGGGTCGGCAGCGGCTCGCCCACGGTGGCCGAGATCATGGCCCATGCCGGCTTCGACTTCGTCATCCTGGACACCGAGCACGGGCCCGGCGGCATCGACGAGACCGTCGACCTGCTGCGCGCGATCCAGGCGTCCGACACCCCGGCGGTGGTGCGGGTGCCGGCGCATGACCCGGTCTGGCTGAAGCGGGTGCTCGATGCCGGCGCCGACAGCCTGATGGTGCCGATGATCGAGAGCGCGGCCGAGGCCGAGGCGCTGGTGCGCGCCTGCCGCTACCCGCCGGCCGGCCGCCGCGGCTATGCCGCCGGCGCGGTGCGCGCCTCGACCTACGGCTTCGAGCCGGACTACATGCGCAAGGCCAACGACAACCTGCTGCTGCTGGCCCAGATCGAGTCCAGGGATGCGGTGCCCGAGGCCGCGGCGATCGCCAGGGTCGACGGCGTCGACATGGTGTTCATCGGCCCCAACGACCTCGGCGGCTCGATCGGCCTGCTGGAGCAGTTGCACGATCCGCGGGTGCAGGACCTGGTCCGGCAGATCGAGGATGCGGTACGGCCGACCGGCACGCCGCTCGGCACCGTGCCCAGCTCGGCCTCGACCTGGGCCGAGCTGTTCGACCGCGACTACCGCATGGTCACCGGCGGCGGCGACGTGCCCTATCTGCGGCAGGCGGCGTCGGACTCCGTCGCCGCGTACAAGGCCTATCGCGAAGGCGCCGGGAAGGGGACCAAGGGCGGCGGCTACTGACGGAAATTTGTAGGTTGGGTTCGCCCTGCGAACCCAACATGGCGACGCCGACAATGTGTTGGGTTCGCGCCGCGAACCCAACCTACGACACCAAACCGGCGCCAAGACCGGTGCGGAAGCACACAGAAAACAGAAGGGGGAAACCATGCTCAAGACCGTGATCGCCGGCCTCGCCGGCGCCCTGCTGGCTGCCGTGGCAGCGCCCGCCGCCCAGGCCGAATGGCCGGAGCGGCCGATCACCTACATCGTGCCCTGGGCGGCCGGTGGCGGCACCGACGCCGTCTCCCGCATCCTCGCCTCGTTCCTGGAGAAGGAGCTGGGGCAGCCGGTCAACGTCGTGAACCGCACCGGCGGCAGCGGCGTGGTCGGCCACACCGCGATCGCGACCGCGGCGGCCGACGGCTACACCATCGGCACGCTGACGGTCGAGATCAACATGATGCACTGGCAGGGCCTGACCGACCTGACCTGGGAGAGCTACACGCCGCTGGCCCTGGTCAACGCCGATCCGGCGGCGGTCGAGGTGGCCGCCGACTCCCCGCATGGCGACATCAAGGCACTGCTGGAGGCGGTCAAGGCCAATCCCGGCAAATTCAAGGCCTCCGGCACCGGGCAGGGCGGCATCTGGCACCTGGCGCTGGCCGGCATGCTGCGCGATGCCGGGCTCGACCCCGCGGCGGTGACCTGGGTGCCCAGCCAGGGGGCGGCGCCGGGGCTGCAGGACCTGGTCGCCGGCGGCGTCGACCTGACCCCGGTGTCGCTGCCGGAGGCCCGATCGCTGATCGACGCCGGCAAGGTCAAGGCGCTGGTGATCATGGATGCGGAGCCGAGCGCCCTCTACCCCGACGTGCCGACGCTGAAAAGCGCGACCGGCAGCGCCTGGACCATGGGCGCCTGGCGCGGCGTCGGCGGGCCCAAGGGCATGCCGGAGGACGTGACCAAGAGGCTGACCGAGACCATCGGCCGGATCGTCCAGAGCGCCGAATACCAGGACATGGTCAAGTCGCGCGGCTTCGGCACCAAGGTGGCGCTGGGCGGCGAGTTCGCGACCTATATGAAAACCTCGAACGACGCGCTCGGCGAGGTGATGAAGGCCACCGGCCTCGCCAAGTAGCCGGACGCTTCCCGTGCGCTTCAACGATGCGTTCTTCGGTGCCGTGCTGCTGCTGGCCGGCATCGCCATCGCCTGGGCCACGGCAGGGCATCCGCCGATGCCCGGCCAGGCCTTCGGGGCGGGGTCGTTCCCGCTCGTCATCGGCGTGGCGCTGGCGGTCACCGCCTTGCCGCTGATCCTGTCCGGGCTGCGCCGGCGCAGCCCGGCGCTCAGCCTCAGCGACTGGGCGCGGTCGCCGCGCTGCTGGCGCGACCTGGCCCTGACCCTGGCGGCGCCGGCCGTCTACATCGTGGCGGCGGATCTCATCGGCTTCGTGCCGACCGCCTTCGTCATCCTGCTGGTGCTGGCGGCCGCGCTCGGCGCCCGGCTGGCGACGGCGACGGTGTTCGCCGCCGTGCTGGCGGTCGGCCTCTATCTCGGCTTCGCCCGGGGGCTGCGCGTGCCGCTGCCCCGCGGCTGGCTGGGCCTGCTCCTGGGGTGACGCCATGACCGACCTGCTGCTGGCCCTCGAGCTGGTCTTCGATCCCTATGTCCTGGCCGTGATCGCCGGATCGGCCGTCTATGGCATGCTGGTCGGCGCCATTCCGGGGCTGACCGCGACCATGGCGACCGCGCTGCTGGTGCCGGTCACCTTCTTCATGCCGCCGATCCCGGCGGTGGCGGCGATCGTCACCGCCACGGCGATGGCGATCTTCTCCGGCGACATCCCGGGCTGCCTCTTGCGCATGCCCGGCACCCCGGCCTCGGCCGCCTACACCGACGAGGCCTACGCCATGACCCGCAGCGGGCGGGCGGAGATGGCGCTCGGCGCCGGGCTGTTCTTCTCGGCGCTCGGCGGGCTGTTCGGCACGGCGGTGCTGATCGTGGCGGCGCCGGCCCTGGCCGATTTCGCGCTGAACTTCAGCTCCTATGAGTATTTCTGGCTGGTCCTGCTGGGCCTGTCCTGCGCCGTCTTCATCTCCGGCGCCCAGGTGACCAAGGGTATCGCCGCGCTGCTGGTCGGGCTGTTCATCTCCTGCGTCGGGCTGCAGAACCCGGCCGGCGTGCCGCGCTTCACCTTCGGCAGCGTCGACCTGATGGGCGGCATCAACGCCATCAACGTCATGGTCGGCCTGTTCGCGGTGTCCGAGGTGATGCGCGGCGTCCTGGCCATCCGCCAGCCGATCGAGGTGGCGCGCCGGCCCTCGGGCAACGTGCTGGCCGGCCAGTTGAAGCTGCTGTTCACCTATCCGAAGAGCTTTTTGCGCGGCAGCGTGCTCGGCACCGTGATCGGCATCCTGCCCGGTGCCGGGGCCGACATCGCCGCCTGGATGTCCTATGCCGTGTCCAAGCGCTTCTCGAAGACGCCGGAGAAGTTCGGCACCGGCCATGTCGAGGGCATCATCGAAAGCGGCTCGGCCAACAACTCGGCCCTGGCCGGCGCCTGGGTGCCGGCGCTGGTGTTCGGCATCCCCGGGGATTCGATCACCGCGATCGCCATCGGGGTGCTGTACCTCAAGGGCCTGAACCCCGGGCCGACCCTGTTCATCGAGCAGGCGCCGCAGATGTACGCCATCTTCCTGATCTTCATCCTGGCGAACATCGTGATGATCCCGCTCGGCCTCGCCACCATCCGGGCGGCGCGCCAGATCCTGCTGCTGCCGCGCAGCCTGCTGAGCCCGCTGATCCTGATGTTCTGCATCGTCGGCGCCTTCGCGATCGAGAACTCGCTGCTCGGCGTGCTGGTGATCCTGGTGTTCGGCGTGATCGGCTTCGTGATGGAGGAGAACGGCTTCCCGGTGGCGCCGCTGATCCTGGGCCTGATCCTCGGGCCGATGCTCGAGGACCATTTCTTCACCTCGATGATCAAGGCCGACGGCAGTATCCTGGCGTTCTTCGAACGGCCGATCGCCGGCGTGCTCGGGGTGCTGGCGGTGGCGATCTGGGCGCTGGTCCTGCTGGCCGGGCTCCGTCGGGCCGTTACTTCAGCGCCCCGGCCGTCAGCCCGCTGACGATCCGGCGCTGCAGCAGGGCGAAGACGATCAGGATCGGGGTCACATAGATCGCGGCATAGGTCATGATCCCGCCCCAGTCATTGGTGTTCGGGCCCATGAAGGAGGACAGGCCGACCGTCGCGGTCTGCAGGGTCTCCGCCGCGATCAGCGAGCGCGAATAGACGTATTCGCCGAAGGACTGCAGGAAGATCAGCACCGACACCACCAGGATGCCGTTGCGGGCGAGCGGGATCATGATGCGGAGGAAGGCGCCGATGCGCGAGGCGCCGTCCACCCGCGCCGCATCCTCCAGTTCGCGCGGCACCTGCAGGAAGGTCGACCGGCACAGCACGATGTAGAGCGGCAGCACCTTGGCGGTCTGCGCCAGCACCACGGCGGCGCGGGGCGTCTCGAGCAGGCCGACCTGGTTGAAGGCGACGAAGATCGGCGTCACCATCAGCGACGGCGGCAGCACCTGCAGCATCAGCACCAGGAACAGCGCCACCGCGGTCCAGGCGTTGCGGTGCCGCGACAGGGCATAGGCGGCGCCGGTGCCGACCAGCGTCGCCAGCGCCGTGGTGCCGACCGCGATCAGCAGCGAGTTCCACAGATACCGGTCCATCGCATGCTCGGCGAAGATCTTGCCGAACTGCCATTGCGGGTCGGCCGGCCAGAAGCTCGGCGGGAAGGCGAAGATCTCGGTGCCCGACTTCAGCGCCGTGACGTACATCCAGTACAGCGGGAACAGGTAGATCGCGGCGAAGACCAGGGCCAGGCTCAGCAGGATGAAGGGCTTGGCCGTCCTCATGCCGCGTGCTCCCGCTCGGTCGAGCGGACATAGAGCGCCGCGACCAGGATCACCAGGGCGATCATCAGCACCGCGACGACGCTGCCGGCCGAGATCTCGTAGGTCTCGAACGACATCTGCCAGGACCAGTACTGGGCGACGTTCGACGCGTTGGCCGGGCCGCCTTTGGTCAGGGCCGCGATCAGGTCGAACTGCTGCAGCGTGAAGATGATGCCCAGCGACACCACGGCGCCCAGCGTCGACCGCATCATCGGCAGGGTGATGTGCAGGAAGCGCCGACCGGCCCGGGCGCCGTCGATCTCCGCCGCCTCGTACAGGTCGCGCGGGATCGCCGCCAGCCCGACCGACAGCAGGATCATGTTGAACGGGATGCCCAGCCAGATGTTGGCGATGATCACGGCGAACAGGGCCATGTCCGGGTCCGACAGCCAGAAGATCTTGCCGCCGGTCAGGTGCAGGCTGGTCAGGGCGTAGTTCAGCACGCCGAAATCGCCGGCCAGGATCCATTTCCAGATCGCGCCGACCACCAGCGCCGGCATGATCCAGCCGGCCAGGAACACGCCGCGGATATAGGTCGCGCCCGGGAAGGGCTGCTGGAAGAACAGCGCCAGGCCGAAGCCGATGCTGAGCTGGAAGGTGATCGACAGCACCACGAAGATCACGGTGTTCTTCAGGATCTGCAGCGCCTCCGGCCGCGAGAACACGTCGCGGTAGTTGTCGAGCCCGGCGAAGGGCCGGTCGAACGAGGCCAGCGAGAACATGTCGACCTGCTGCAGCGACATCACCAGCGTGTAGGCCAGCGGGAAGGCGGCGAAGACCAGCAGGTAGCCGACCGCGCACAGCACCAGCGCCACGTCGAAGCCGCTGCCGTCCCGCAGAGTGCGCAGCAGCGGGATGCCGGCCAGGGCGGGGCGTGCATTGACCGGACGATCGGTCGCCGATTGGCGGATCCGGGCACTCGTCATCGACACCCCCTCCCCCTGCCCCCTCCCGCGAGGGGAGGGGGAGCTTGAATGACCAGGCCGCGCCCGGCCCGCCTCACTTCTTCAGCACGCGGTCGATCGTCGCCTGGGCGGTCTGCAGCGCGGTCCTGGCGTCGGCCTGGTGCGTCAGGGCCGACTGGATCGCGGTCTGGATCGCCTTCGAGATCTTCGGCCAGTCCGGGTTCGGGCCGCGCGGCCGGGCGTACTGCATCTGCTCGGTGAACACGGCATAGGCCTTCGGCCATTGCGGCGAGTCGACCTTGACGTCCTGGACCGGCGGCAGCAGGCCGAACTCGTTCCAGATCCGGTGGTTCTGCGAGTAGATGTACTCCAGCAGCATGAAGGCCTCCTTCGGGTGCTTGGAGGTCTTGAAGATCGCGTTGTTGAAGTCGCCCAGGGCCGAGGCGCGCGGGCTGCCCTGCTTCTCGATCGGGAACAGCGCCACGCGATAGTCGAACTTGGCGTCCTTGGCCATGAACGGCAGCTCCCACGGGCCGGAGATGACCATGGCGGCGCTGCCGGCGTTGAAGGTGCCGGACGAATCATGCTGGCCGCGGATCAGCGTGTCGGGCGAGGCCAGCTTCTCGTCGAGCAGCGTCTGCCAGAACTCCAGCGCCCGAATTGCGCCGTCCGACCCGACGCTGTCGTAATCGGCACCGGCGCTCTGGATGAAGGGCAGGAACTGGAAGGTGCCTTCCTCCGTGCCGATAGCGGAGAAGGCCAGGCCGTACACGTTCTTGGCCGGGTCGGTCAGTTTCTTGGCCGCCTGGTGCAGCTTGTCCCAGGTCTGCGGCGGCTTCTCCGGGTCGAGGCCGGCCGCCTTGAACATGTCGGCGTTGTAGTAGAGGGCCAGCGTGTTGGAGGCGCGCGGGATGGCGTAGAGCTTGCCGTCCCAGGTCGCCGAGTTGCGCGGCCCGGGATAGAAGGACTCGGCCTTGATCACCTGCGACTGCTGGACATAGGGCGACAGGTCCAGGAGCACCCCGCGCGACGAGAACATCGCGGTCTCGGGGTTGTCGATGCCGATCACGTCGGGGGCCGAGCCTGCCGCATAGGCCCGCATCACATCGTTGACCACATCGGCGAAGTTGACGTGCTTGATGTTGACCGTGATGTCGGGGTGCTGGGCCGCGAACTCCTTGGCCAGCACGTAGGTGAACTCGCCCTCGTCGTCATGGGTCCAGACCTCCAGAGTCACCGGCTCGGCCTGGGCGAGGGTGGCGGAGGCCAGAAGGGCGGCGGTTCCCAACAAGAGTCGCAGGGTCCTGGACATGAGCTTCCTCCACTGTGTTGATTGTTCTATTGCGGATTGGCGATGAACTCCCCGCCGCGGCAGCGCTGCAGGTGGCGCAGCCCCTGGACCTGGCCGGTCATCTCGAGGTCATCGCGGTAGACCGGGTCGTGCCAGCCCTCGATGTCGATCGCGCCCCGGAAGCCGCCCAGCCGCAGCTCGGTGATCACCCGGGTCCAGTCGGTGTCGCCGAAGCCGGGGGTGCGGTGGAAGGCGAACGGCTCCTTCCCGTGCACGCCGTGCTCCTTGACCACGTCCCAGCGCACCGTCGCGTCCTTGCCGTGGACGTGGAAGATCTTCGGCGCCCAGCGCCGGATCTGCGGCACCGGGTCGATCAGGTAGTACAGCTGGTGGCACGGCTCCCATTCCAGGCCGAGATTGTCGTCCGGCAGGGCGTCGAACATCAGCTCCCAGGCGGCCGGGTTGTGGGCGATGTTCCAGTCGCCGGACTTCCAGCTGCCCTCCATCGGGCAGTTCTCGAAGGCCAGGCGCACGCCCTTGTCGGCGGCGCGCTTGGCCAGCCGGCCGAACACCTCCTTGAACCGCGGCAGGCTCTCCTCCAGCGGCTTGCCGCGCACCCGGCCGGTGAAGCCGGCGACGATGTCGGTGCCGAACAGATGGGCGTTGTCGATCAGCGCCTCCCACCCGGCCAGGGTCTCGCGGTCCTGCGCCTGGTCCTCCAGCGGGTTGCCGAAGATGCCGAGCGCGCCGATGGTGACGCCGCTGTCGCCGATCGCCTCGCGGATCTGGCCGGCCAGGCGGGGGATGTCCTTGCCGCCCAGCGTCTGCCAGAAGAACGGTTCGATGCTCTCGAAGCCATGGGCGATGATCTGGCGGACGTATCCGGCCGGGTCGTCGCCATTGGCGCGCACCATGGTGCCGATGCGGATGTCCTGGTGCCCGGTCCGGGCAGGCTTGGCGCTGGTCATGGTTCCTCGATCGTCTGGATGGCCACGCGGCGGCCCTGGCGCGCACTGTCGATTGCGGCGAAGACCATGGCGAGGCTGTGGAAGTTCTGGTGGCCGACCGTCTCGGGCTCGGTGCCCGAACGGATCGCGCCGACGAAGTCGCGGATGACGCCCAGATGGCCGCCGGTCCGGTCGGCCGGGTCCGCCGGCGGCATCTCGACGGCGGCGGGCTCGAAGAACAGGCCGTCCCGGCGGTCGCTCGCCACCTCGGCCCGAAAACCCTCGGCCCCGTCCCAGCTCAGGCTGCCCCTGGTGCCGGTCAGGCGCCAGGCGCTCTCCCAGCTGGTGCGCAGCCCTTCGGCGCACCAGCTGCCGCGATAGGTCAGGACGGCGCCGCCCTCCAGCTCGAAGATCGCATGGGCGCTGGCGCCATGGGCGTACCAGGACCCGGCCGGGTTGCTCTCATGGCAGTAGACGGCCAGGGGGCGACGGCCGGCGACCAGGCGGGCCGCATCCAGCGTGTGGATCGCCATGTCCAGCAGCAGCACATGCTTCATCTCCTCGCGGAAGCCGCCGAAATGCGGCCCGACGAAGAAGTCGCAATGCACGCCCGTGATGTCCCCGATCAGGCCGCCCGCCGCGGCCCGCTGCAGCCGGCGCACGCCGGGATGGTAGCGCCGGTTCTGCACCACCGCATGCACCCGCCCGGCCTTTTTCGCCGCCGCCACCAGCTCACGCGCCGCGTCGAGGCTGTCGGCCATCGGCTTCTCGCTCAGCACGTGGCAGCCGCGCTGGAGGCCGGCCAGCACCATTTCGCGGCGGGCGGAAGGCACGACCACGTCGAACAGGATGTCGGGCTTCAGCCGGTCCAGCAGGGCCGGCACCTCGGTGCCGATCTCGGCATCGGTCAGACCGAACTCGGCCGCGCGTCCGCGAGCTCGCCCGAGGTCGAGATCGGCCAGGCCGACCACCTCCAGCCCCTCGATCTGGCGGGCGGCTTCGAGCCAGGCCCGGCTCATGGCGCCGCATCCGGCAAGGACGGCTCGCACTTGGTGTCGCTCCCGTCGCTTCGGCGGCCCGGCGCTGGCCGTTTGTACGATTGTGTCGCCGTAAACGTTTACGATACCCTGCGTGATAATGAAGTCGGACAATTCATCCTGTCAATCGGCTTGCGGCGCCGGCCTCGCATCGGTTGCACTCTGTCGCCGCCGGAAGGGAGGGACTGCGTGGGGATCCGCGAGCTCGCGAAGCATCTGAACATCTCGATCGGGACCGTCTCCCGCGCCCTCAACGGCCGCGGCGACGTCAACCCGGAGACCCGGCGCCGGGTGCTGGAGGCGGCGGCGGAGCTCGGCTATTCGCCGAACCAGTCCGGCCGGAGCCTGCGCCAGGGGTCGACCAACGCGGTCGGCTTCATGCTGCAGACCTACAGCGGGGGCGAGCTGTACGGCGAGCCCTTCTTCATGGGGCTGTTCAGCGGCGTGCAGGAGGCGCTGGGCCGCCATGGGCTGGACCTGATCGTGCTGCTGAACACGCCGGATGGCGACCAGGAGGCGCAGCTGCGCCGGGTGGTCGAGCGGCGCATGGCCGACGGCATCCTGCTGCCCTGGACCCGGCGGATCGACCCGCGGCTGGACTATCTGATCGACCGTCGCTTCCCCTTCGCCGCCTTGGGCCGCAGCCTGTCCGGCGGCGACCACCCCTGGCTTGACCTCGACTTCGAGCAGGCGGCGGATGTCGCGGTCGACCGCTTCGTCGGCTTCGGCCATCGCCGCATCGGCCTGGCCAACAACGGCCACGACCTGATGCACGCCCATATCCTGGCGGACAGCTACCGCCGGGCCCTGGCGCGGCACGGCATCGGCTTCGACGAGACCCTGGTGCGGAGCGAGGAGATGACCGAGGCCGGCGGCTACCGCCTGGCGGAGGGGCTGCTGGGCCAGGGGCCGCTGCCGACGGCGCTGCTGGTGTCGAATGAGCGCATGGCGGTCGGCGTCTACCGCCGGCTGAACGAGGCGGGGGTGCGGCCCGGGCGGGACATCGCCATCATCGGCGGCATGATCGACAGCCCGGCCAGCCGCTTCCTGTCGCCGGCGCTGACCTGCTTCCGCCTGTCGCTGCACGATCTCGGGGTGAAGCTGGCCGAGGCGCTGCTGGCGACCATGCCCGGCCATGCCGATGCCTATGGCGGCCTGGTGCAGGACCTGTGGCCGCTGGAGCTGGTGCCGCGCGAGAGCGACCGGGTGCTGCTGGGCGGGTAATCCCGCTCCGTGAGGGTTCTGATTGACGGAATGGGAATTCCATCCGTAGCCTTCCCTGTCACAATAATTTCAGGAATGCGTCACAGCCGACGGGAAGGCGATCATGAGCCTGAGCTTCAGGGATGCCCTTTCCGGAGTCGCGCAGACTCGCGGCCCGGCCGCCGTCAAGCGGACCCCGAACGCGGACCAGTTCAACCAGTCCGTGCAGCGCGCCAAGGACGAGACGCCGGCCACGCCTGTCGCGCAGCAGCCGGAGGCGCCGCCCGTCTATCGCTGGAACAGCGATCCGGCGGGGATTTCCGAGCACAAGATCAAGCCCGGGCTGTGGCCATTCCGAATCTATGCGAAGGCGGGCGTCGACCCGAACGACAACAAGGCCCTGCATGACCAGCTGGCGGCCACGCCCCAGCTCGACCCGAAGGCCTTCGGCAACCGGCCCGGCGCGCCCGCCGACATCGACCGCGCGCTCGAGACCTGCGACAAGGTCTATGTCCTCGATTCGGACCGGCTCGGGCTGCTGGACAACCAGCGCAAGGCCCTCGGCGTCGCCAGCGACCCGAAGAAGAGCGAGGCGGAGCGGGACACGGCGAAGGACGACCTGGTCGTCGCCATCGCGCAGGAGGTCGACCAGGCCTCGCTGGGCCAGGGCGCGCCCAGCTTCGGCCGCGACGCCAATGGCGACGGCAAGCTCGCCGGCAGCGAGTTCAGCCCCCTGGTCGCCCCGATCGCCGAACGCGCCCCGAACGACCCGGTCTTCCTCGACGCCCTCAACCAGGTCCGCGAGATGAAGGAGCGGTCGTGGAAGGCCGACGGCCGGACCACCGACCAGCTCGGCAAGATCGCCGAGGCCGGCGACCGCGGCGACTATGCCGCGGTGACGGCCGAGACCAAGCGGCAGCTGGTCGCCCTGGCCGACGGCACGGAGGGGCCGGACGCGGCGAAGATCACCGCCCTCACCAAGCGGGCCGGCATCTACCAGGCCTATGTCGGCGGGGACGAGAAGCAGTACCTCGCCGCCGTCCAGGAAGGGACCAAGCAGGCGGTCCAGGAGCTTCGGGTCGACCGTCCGGTGCGGGAGCTCCAGGCCGCCTGGGGCAAGGGCGGCACCGACGGGGCCAAGGCCTTCCTGGCCAAGCTGCGCGAGACGACCGACACCAAGGACACCCTGCCGGGCAGCGGCTCGCTGCTGGCGTCCGACCCGCGCGTCCAGGGGCTGGTCGACCAGTCGATCGACGCGATCGCCGGCTCGCAGTCCACCGGCGACGACCGGGGGGCACAGATGCAGGCCCTGCTCGACCTCGGCGCGGCGTCCCAGACCATCCTCTACAACGACGGGGACAAGGCCGGCGCGGGCAAGGCCTTCGTCGATCGGGTGGCGTCCCGCATCGTCGACAAGATGAACAGCGATCTTCCCGCGGACCGCTTCAGCCTGCTCCACGAGGAGCAGTTCTTCAGCATCATGAGCCGCGAGGACGCGGCGGGGTCGGGCACGTCCCTGCTGACCGCCGTCGCCGCCCGGACGGCGGTGCTCGGCAGTGACAAGCAGGCGGAGCTCGAGCAGAAGGGCGAGCTCGGGTGGAACGACTACCTGTCGCAGAACTCGAACGCCCAATGGGCGGTGCGGCGCAGCATCGAGAACTTTGACGCCGCCGCGACCGGCCAGGACGAGAAGATCAACAAGCTCTACAACGAGCTGTACCACGGCCTCACCGGCTGGGGCGGGGTCAAGGGCGACGACCCGATCCCCGCATCGGACCAGCTGGCGCGCGACATGGAGGCGATCGACAACCTGTCGCCGGAGAACAAGCAGAAGGCCCAGGACCTGACCAAGGAGGGCGAGAAGAAGCTGCCGCAATGGGAGCGGCAGGAGAGCATCCAGCTCGCCCTCGGCCTGTACAAGACCGACCTGAAGAAGGTCGACGGCTTCGACAGCGCCGCCCCGATGCCGATGCTCATGGGCACCGGGATCATGATGACCAAGTCGCAGTCGATGCAGGAGGCGATGGACGACCTGCCGGAGCTGCCCAAGACCAAGACCGATCCCTACGCCAATGCCTCGACCACGGATCCGGCGACCGCCGGCACGATCTGGGTCCAGCGCGCCACCCGCGCCCTCGCCACCTTCGCGGTGGTCGAGACGATGAAGGGCGGCGTCAAGGACATCAACCAGGCCATGGCGGAAAATCGCTACCAGGCGATTCTCCGCGGCGAGGCCGTGGCCAGCCGGGCCGAGATCGACGCCCTGCAAAGGTACGTCAAGGGCACCACGCCGAACCCCAACGAAGACTTTGCCAAGTTCTTCAACGGGCTGAAGGCAAGCATGGGGCAGGGACGGCTGGAGGACATCATCGCCGGGCGGGCGCAGCCGACCGACGCCGAGCGGCGCCAGCTGGCGAGCGCCGACCGGCTGAACATCGGCACCAACGCCATCACCCGCCTGTCCGGCGGCGGCAGCGCCATCCTGTTCGGCCGCAACCTCGGGGCGCTCGACGGCTCGCCGGCCGATCTCGTCTACTACGTGCCGCACACGATCATGATGCTCAACGCCGCCCAGACGGCGCTGCTGCCGAACGCCCGGGAGATCCTGACCGGGAAGGATGCGGGCGCGCCGGGCAGCCTGGAGACCCGGCTCAAGGGTGCCCAGGCCCGGGTCGCCGGCAGCAATCTCGGCTCGGCGCAGAAGGCGATCTGGGGCAAGTCCCTCGGCGCGCTGAACGGGCTGCGCGGCGGCGGGGTCGACGTGCTCTATGTCGGGGCCGATCTGAGCAACGCCATCATGAACGGCTTCGGCGTGGCCGGCACGAAGCAGGATTTCGTGAAGACGGCCGGCTACGCCACCGCCACGGTCAGCGACGCGATGTTCGCCCTCACCGCCAGCGCGACCCTGTCGAACGGGGTGATCGCCGAGACGGCCCTCGGCCGGCTGATCACCGCCCTCGGCCCGCTGAGGATCAGCGGGGTGGCGGCGGTGCTGCAGGTGGCGGGCGCCGGTATCGTCGGGGGCCGGGGCGCCTACAACGCCGCGCACACCTTCGACAAGGCGGATGCCGACGCCATCCAGGTGCTGTACGGCGTCAAGGACCGGAAGGTGGCGGAGGTGCTGGCCGACCACAACGACCTGCTGGACGAGGGCCTGCTCGGCATCCTGCAGACGGTGTTCCCCGGCGACGAGCACCTGATGGGCGGCGACGAGCGGACCCGCAGCGCCGGCAATGAGCTGACCGGCGCCTACAGCGATCTCGACTACACGCGGGCCCGCCTCGGCGCGATCTTCAACGGCTGGACCCCGGAGCAGGCGGAGGAGGTGGCCAACACCGTCAAGGACATGACGGCCAAGGACGGCAAGCTGCCGGACAGCCAGGACGACCTCAAATATCTCGAGCTGCCGCCGGACCCGACCAAGGCCGATCTCTCGAAATACCCGGCCGTCCGCTACAACGGCGAGACCAAGCGCTACGAGGATTCGACCACCAAGATGTACTGGCAGGGCGACCGCTGGTGGGCGCCGCCGAAGAAGGTCACCGCCCCGGTCGGCCTCGGCTCGGTGCCGAGCCAGGATCCGCTCTGGTACGATCCGGAGCAGCAGACGCTGATGCGCGAGGACGGGTTCGCCTGGCAGGTGAGGCCGGACAGCAAGCAGGGGCTCAAGGCCTGGCTCAAGGGCAAGGGCTATCTCGACTAGGGGCCCTCGCGCCGGTGGCCGGGTGACGCCGGCCGGGTAGGATCCTACTCCGCCGCGGCCGCGCACCCCATCGTCCCCACCGCGGCGGCGAAGCTGGCCAGGCTGGCGGTGCGCAGGGGCACGAACGGCTTCTCGGCCTCGCGGCACAGGCGCTTCACCTGGCCCGCCGCGTGGTGGCTGACGCAGTCCACCGGGAAGAAGGCGACATCGGCCTGGCTGACCAGGCCCGGCAGCAGCGTCGGGCTGTCCTCGACGCCGCCATCATGGCTCAGCAGCACGCCGCCGAACCGCGCGGTCAGGGCCCGCAGCTGCTCGACCTGCTTCGGCCGGCCGCCGACATAGAGCAGCGTCCGCCCCTGCAATTCCGGCGCCGGTCCGGTCGCCTCGGCAGGCCCCGCCGCCGGCCCGTCCAGCGCCGCCTCCAGCGCGGCGATCTCGTCCCGCAGCGCCGTGGCTTGCCCTTCCGCCCGCTCCGCCCGCCCGGTCAGCCGGGCGACGGCCTCGTCCTGCGCCGCCAGCCGCTCGGCCAGCAGGGCGGAGCGCGCCTGCTCGTCGGCCAGGCGCCGGCGCAGCGCCTCGTCCTCCGCCGGGGCGGCGGGTGCCGGCACCGTGGCCAGTCGCCGCGCCGCCTGCTCCAGCTCCGCCACCCGGCGTGCCAGGGCGTCGCGCTCGGCCCCGATCTGCTGCAGCCGCTCCTCCTGCCGCGCGATCCTGTCGTCGCGGACGCCGAACTCCTGCTCCAGGTGCCGCAGCCGGGCGATGTCGGCGCGGTTCGACATGCCGACGAGATGCGACAGCATGTGCACCTCGCCATACACCTCCTGCACCAGCGGGCCGTCGGTGGCGGGGTGGCTCAGCACCGCCCAATAGGCGCCGGGGATGTCGCCGCGCTCCAGCGCCTCCTGCCACAGCGCCCGCACCTCGGCTGCCGTGCGGGCCTTGGCGAAGCGCTTGATCGCGATGTCGTGCCGCTTGTCGAGCAGCTTGTTCAGCAGCTTGCCGGCGACCTCCTTCTGCCCGGCGGCCCGCACCGCCCGGCCGTGCAGCACATGGTCGGAGGCGGTGCGTGCGTCCGGGTCGTCCAGCTTGGCGAAGAGCTGCCGCAGGTCACCGGTCGACAGGCAGGTGCCGACCACCGAGCAGTGCAGGTTCGGCGACAGCTCCCAGATCCGGTCGCGGCCCTTGGCCGGGAGGAGGAGGTCCCCCGACTCGGCCGCGGACGGGCGCGGGATGGCGACCCGGGATGGCGTCAGCGCCGAGGCCGCCTGAAGCGGATGCGCGAAAATCGGCAGGGTTGGCACGCCGAGACTCCCAACGATATATTCGTCTGAATATAACGATGACAGATCATCGCTCGCTCGGCAACGGCGCTCCGTCGCTGGTTCATCCCGACACCGGATGACGGGTCTATGGTGCGATCCGGACAGTGATCATGTCTGCCGCAAGCTGCTATCCAGGTCTGCGGCCGAGACTTATTCTATGCACGGGCGATCATGGAGGAACGGCATGTCCGCAGCGGCCGACATCATGGCCGAACTGGCCTCGCTGGAAGATCCGAAGCTGCGGGCAGCCAATGAAGACCGCGGCGACGATCATGGCGTCAACCTGTCTGCTCTGCGTGCGGTCGCCAAGCGCCTGAAGACCCAGCATGAGCTGGCAAAGGAGCTCTGGGCCACCGGCGACACGGCCGCACGGCTGCTGGCGACGCTGATCGCCAGGCCGAAAGCCTTCTCCGCCGACGAGCTCGACACGATGATCCGCGACATTCGCGCGCCGAAACTCCTGGACTGGTTCATCACCAACATCGTCAAGCTCGGGAAGCACGCTGAAGAGCTGCGTCTGCGCTGGAAGGACGGCACGGATCTGGTCGGACGGGCCGGCTGGAGCTTGACGACCGATCGCGTGGTCAAACGTGCTGCCGGGTTGGACCTGGACGGCCTGCTGGACCAGATCGAGGCGGAGATGAAGGATGCGCCTGCACCCAAGCAGTGGTCGATGAACCACTGCCTCGCCGAAATCGGCATCCGTCACCCCGCGCACCGCGCTCGCGCCATCGGCATCGGCGAAAAGCTCCAGGTTCTTATCGACTATCCGGCGTCGCCGGGCTGCACGCCGCCTTACGTTCCGGTCTGGATTGCCGAGATGGTGCGTCGCCACGAGGCGTCGGCCTAAGAGAGACCGCGGCGCGCCGCGGTCCTCAGGCGATCACCGGCCGAGCCGTTTCGCCGGCGGGGATTCGCCGGGCGGTGTCGGCTCCGGCCGGGTGCCGAGCCGGGCCACCGGCGCCGGGGCGTAGCGGAACGGCTCGCCCAGCGCGCCGCAGGCGGCGGCGAAGCTGCCCGCGGCGCCGAGCATGGCGCCGGCGGCGAAGCGGCGGAGGAACGACAGGCTCATCAAGGCCTCCCGGTCAGAGCCTGGCGACGTCGAGCACCGCCCGGGCGAAGGCCTG
This sequence comes from Inquilinus sp. CA228, assembly GCF_052078665.1. NCBI lineage: Bacteria > Pseudomonadati > Pseudomonadota > Alphaproteobacteria > Rhodospirillales > Rhodospirillaceae > Inquilinus > Inquilinus sp. CA228. Next base: position 58,704 of record NZ_JBQJIK010000010.1, read on the forward strand.
CGGGGCCTCCTGCGGCAGGTTGTGGCCGATGCCGCCGGTGATGGTGCGGTGCTCGTACCGGCCCGAGAACTTGCCGCGATAGGCCGCGGGCTCAGGGTGCGGCGCGCCGTTGGCGTCGCCCTCCATGGTGATCGTCGGCACCGTGATCGCCGGGGCCTGGGCCAGGCGCTGCTCCAGCTCGTCGTACTTCGCCTCGCCCTCCGCCAGGCCCATGCGCCAGCGGTAGTTGTGGATCACGATGTCGACATGGTCCGGGTTGTCGAAGGCCGTGGCGCTGCGGTCGAAGGTGGCGTCGTCGAACTGCCATTGCGGCGACGCGAGCCGCCAGATCAGCCTGTTGAAGTCGTGCCGGTTCGCGCTGTAGCCCTCGCGGCCGCGCTCGGTGGCGAAGTAGAACTGGTACCACCATTGGAGTTCGGCCTTCGGCGGCAGCGGGCGCTTGCCGGCGGCGACGCTGCTGATCAGGTAGCCGCTGACCGAGACCAGCGCCTGGCAGCGTTCCGGCCACAAAGCCGCGACGATGCAGGCGGTGCGGGCGCCCCAGTCGAAGCCGGCCAGGATCGCCTTCGGGATCTTCAGCGCGTCCATCAGGGCGATGGTGTCGACCGCCAGGGCCGCCGGCTCGCCGTTGCGGGCGGTGGCCTCCGACCGGATCCGGGTGGTGCCGTAGCCGCGCAGATACGGGATGATCACCCGGTAGCCGGCCGAAGCCAGCACCGGGGCGACGTCGACGAAGGCGTAGATGTCGTAGGGCCAGCCGTGCAGCAGCAGGACCACGGGCCCGTCGGCCGGGCCGGCCTCGGCGTAGCCGATGGTCAGGTCGCCGGCGTCGATCTGCTTCAGCGGGCCGAAGCTGGCGCCGGACTTGGCGGGGGCCGCCCCCGCGGCCATGGTCTGGGCGGCGGCCGGGCCGATCGAGACGAACGGGGCGGCGGCCAGGGTCATCAGCGCGGTGCCGAACAGGCGGCGGCGCGGGAGATCGATGTCTTCGGACATGGGGACTTCCTTCGGGACCGGCAGGGGGCGGCTCAGACCACGGTCAAGGTAACGTCGATGTTGCCGCGGGTGGCCTTCGAGTAGGGGCAGATCTGGTGCGCGGCGTCGACCACGGCGCGGGCTACCTCGCGGTCCAGGCCGGGCAGGCTGATGGTCAGCCGGGCCTGCAGGAAGAAGGCGCCGTCGGTGGTGCCCAGGTTGACCTCGGCGTCGACGGCGCGGTCGGCCGGCAGGGTGACCTTCAGCTCGCTCGCCGCCCGGCCCATCGCGCCGATGAAGCAGGCCGACCAGCCGGCGGCGAACAGCTGCTCCGGATTGGTGCCGGTGCCCGGGCCGCCGGGGGGCGACAGCTTGAGGTCCAGCCGGCCGTCGGAGCTGCGGGCCAGGCCGTCGCGGCCGCCGGTGGCGTGGGTCCTGCCGGTGTACAGCACCTTGTCGATCCGGGTCATGATGGGCTCCTTGCTGATAGGGGGGTGACGGCCTGCGCCGCCGTCTGATTGCGCCGGCGCCAGGCGCTCGGGGTCTCGCCGAGCCAGCGGCGGAACAGCTTCGACAGATGCGCCTGGTTGGTCAGGCCGCAGGCCAGCGCGATCTGGCTCAGCGGGTCGCGGGTGGTCAGCATCAGCCGCTGGGCGCGTTGCAGCCGCAGGCCGGTGATGTAGCTGTGCGGGGTGGTGCCGAAGCTGTCCTTGAAGGCGCGGGCGAAGTGGCTGACGCTCAGCGCCGCCTGCTCCGCCAGCTCCTCCAGCCGCAGCGGGCGATGCAGCGACCGCCGCAGATAGCGGTCGACCCGGCGCTTCTGCCATGGGGCCAGCCCGCCGCGGGTGCCGTCCGCCGCGCCCGACAGCGTCAGCAGCGTCACCAGCCGCACCGCGGCGGCGCGCGCGGCCGCCGGGTCCCGCGCCAGTCCGCGGCGGACATCCTCGATCAGCGCCGCGGCGGTCTCCGCCGGACCGCAGGGCGCGTCGGCGGCCAAGGCACCGTCCTTCTCCATCCTCGCGTCCTCCAGGCCGTCGTCGATGCTGGATATCTAGGCGGCGGGACGGGAGGACGCTCGTTAGGGCTTGTGAGCCGTCGTTAGCGGTCATCGGGCCCGGCAGGAAGGCCGGGCCCGTGCCGTGCCGCTCGACGCGGTCAGCGCAGCGTCCGGAACGCCGCCCGCAGCTCGGTCGAGAACAGCTCGGGCTCTTCCCAGGCGGCGAAATGGCCGCCCTTGTCGACCTGGTTGAAGTGGATCAGCTTGTGGTAGGCGCGCTCGGTCCAGCTGCGCGGGGCCTGATAGATCTCGCCCGGGAACACCGTCACCGCGGCCGGGATCGAGATGTCCACGGCGTTGAAGTTGTTGGCGTTGTTCTCCCAGTACAGCTGCGACGCCGAGGTCGCGGTGCCGGTCAGCCAGTACAGGGTGATGTCGTCGAGCATCTCGACCGGCCGTGGCCGCTCCGTGCGCGAGCCTAGCGCCGCGGCCGCGCCCGTGCTTTCACCGGACCGCCGGGTTTGCCGCCGCTTGCTGGATTCTGCGGCCCGGGGGCGCCGATGGCATGCCGCGGGCCCTTCCCCTAGGATGCGCACCGAGTCATGGCAGAGAGTTGCGAATGATCATCGGGCGGACGCAGGACGTCTTCGCCTTCGGTCCGTTCCGCCTGGCCGTGGGCGAGCGGCTGCTGACCCGGGACGGCGCCCCGGTCGACCTCGGCGCGCGGGCGCTGGACATCCTGGCCGCCCTGGTCGCCCACCCGAACGAGCCGGTCGGCAAGCGCGAGCTGATGGCCGAGGTGTGGCCCGACGTGACGGTCGAGGAGGGCAGCCTGCGCTTCCACATCGTCGCGCTGCGCAAGGCGCTCGGCGACGGCCAGGACGGCGCGCGCTACATCACGACCCTGCCGGGCCGGGGCTATTGCTTCGTCGCGTCGGTCGTCCGGTCGGGCGGCGCTGCGAACGGGGCGGCTTCCTTCACCGGCGCCACCTTCCTGCCGGCGCGGCTGGTCCGGATGGTCGGGCGGGAGGACAGCGTCCGGGCGCTGTCGGCCCAACTGGCCACGGCGCGCTTCGTCACCATCGTCGGCCCCGGCGGGGTGGGCAAGACCACGGTGGCCGCCGCGGTCGCGCATGAGCTGCTGGAGGGTTTCGCCGGCGCTGCCCTGTTCGTCGATTTCGGGCTGGTGACCGACCCGCGCCTGGTGCCGGTCACGGTGGCGTCGATGCTGGGCCTGCCGATCCGGTCGGAGGACCCGGTCCCCGGCCTGATCGCCCATCTGCGCGGCCGGCGCTTCCTGCTGGTGCTGGACAGCTGCGAGCATGTCATCGACGGCGCGGCCGGCCTCGCCGCCGAGATCTTCCGGACCGCGCCCGAGGCCCATATCCTGGCCACCAGCCGCGAGGCGCTGCGGGTCGAGGGCGAGCAGGTCCACCCTCTGGCGCCGCTCGGCTGCCCGCCGGACGAGCCTGGGATCACCGCCGCGACCGCCGGGTCCTTCCCCGCCGCCCAGCTGTTCCTGGAGCGCGCGGCGGCGGCCGGCGCGCCTCTCGAACTCAGCGACGCGGACGCCGTCCTGGTGGCGGAGATCTGCCGCCGGCTCGACGGCGTCGCGCTGGCGATCGAGCTGGCGGCCGGGCGGGTCCAGGCCTATGGCCTGCGCCAGACCGCGGCCCTGCTGGACCAGCGCCTGCCGCTGTCCTGGCCCGGGCAGCGCAACGCGCCGCCGCGGCAGCGGACCCTGCAGGCCACGCTGGACTGGAGCTACGGCCTGCTGTCCGAGCCGGAGCGCCTGGTGCTGCGCCGGCTCGCCGTCTTCGTCGGGCCGTTCACGATCGAGGCCGCGCTGGGCGTGGTGACGGGCGGGGCTGTGGACGATGCCACGGTCTTCAGCGCCATCGACAGTCTGGTCGCCAAGTCGATGGTCGCGACCCGCCCGGTCGGGGCGATAATGCGCTACCGCCTGCTGGACACCACGCGCGCCTACGCCCTGCAGGTCGAAGGCGACGAGGCCGAGCGCGCCGCCCTGGCCGTGCGCCATGCCGGCTACCATCGGCGCTGGCTGGAGCTGCTCAAGGTCGAATGGCCGACCTTGTCGAACGCGGCGGAGCGGGGGCCGCAGCTGTCCGCCATGAACAATGTCCGCGCGGCCCTGCAATGGTGCTTCGGCCCGGGGGGCGATGCCGGGCTCGGCATCGCCCTGGCGGCCGCCGCGGCGCCGGTGTTCCTGGCGATGTCCCTGCTGACCGAATGCGAGCGCTGGTCGGACCAGGCGATCCGGGCCCTCGACCTCGGCACCCGCGGTGGCAGCGACGAGATGCATCTGCAGGCGGCGCGCGGCATGGCGCTGATGCTGATGCAGGGCGGCAGCGGCGCGGCCCGCGCGGCGCTGGAGCAGGCCATGGCGATCGCCGAGGCCCGCGGCGACGTCCCCAGCCAGCTGATGGTGCTGGGCCCGCTGCACATGTACCACCTGCGCATCGGGGCGTTCGACACGACACTGGAGCTGGCGCGGCGGGGCGTCGTCCTGGCCGGCTCGGTCGAGGACCCGGCCGCCGTGGCGTTGGCGCAGTTCCTGCTCGGCATCTCCCTGAATCTGGCCGGCGATCTCGGCGGCGCCCGCACGGCGCTCGAGGCGGCGCTGCGCCATCCGCCGGGCGCGCCATCGGCCGGCCTGATCTATCTCGGCTTCGAGGGGCCGAACCTGGCCGGCGTGATCCTGGCGAAGACCCTGTGGCTGCAGGGCCGGCCGGTCCAGGCGGCGGAGCGTGCCGCCCGCGCCGTGTGGGAGGCGGAGCGCATGGACCATCCGGTCACGCTGTCCGTCGTCCTGCTGTGGGCGATCACGGTGTATCTCTGGATTGGCGACCTGGACCGGGCGGAGGCGGCGGTGGCCCGCTTCACCGCCCGCGCCGGCTCGCATTCCCTGGGGCCCTATCTCGCCGTGGGCCAGGCTCTCGCCGCCGCCGTCGCCATCCGCCGGGGCGACGCCGAGGCCGGGGTCGCGGCCCTGCAGCCCGGCCTGGCGGCGCTGCACGAGGCGCGCTACGAGGTGCTGACCATCTCGCTCGAGATCACCCTGGCCGAGGGGTTGGCGGCGACCGGCCGGGCGGCCGAGGGCCTGGCGGTGGCCGATGCGTCGCTCCGGCGGGTCGAGGCCCGGGGCAACCTCGTCTACATGGCGGAGCTGCTGCGGGTGAAGGGCCGGCTGCTGGCGGCGCTGCAGCGGGCGGCGGAGGCCGAGGCGTGCTTCGGGCAGTCGCTGGACTGGGCCCGCCGCCAGGCCGCGTCGGCCTGGGAGCTGCGGACCGCGACCGACCTCGCTTCGCTGCTGGCCGGCCAGGGCCGGTCCGCGGAGGCCGCGGCACTGCTGCGGCCGGTGTTCGAGCGCTTCACCGAAGGCGCGGAGACGGCTGATCTGCAGGCCGCCGGGCGCCTGCTGGCGACGCTGAAGTAGCGAGAACGCGCTAAGCTCCGTCGATCTCCGCCGTGATCCATCGGGCAAACGCCTGCATCGACGCCGTCTCGGTTCTCGACTTCAGGCGCGTCAGCCAATAGCTGCCCATGGACGCGGTGACGTCGAAGGGCTGGACGATCCGCCCCGCCTCGATCTCCCGGGCGAACATGGCGACGGGAACCAGGGCCACCCCGACCCCCTGCGCCGCCGCCTCCACCAGGGTCAGCGAGGAATCGAACATCCAGCCCCGCAGCTTCGGCGGCTCGATGCCGGCCGCCCGGAACCACAGGCCCCATTCGTCGACCCGGTACGATCGCAGCAGCTGCTCGTTGGCCAGGTCCGCCGGGCTGCGCAGGCGCGGAAGAAGCGACGGGGCGCAGACCGGCGACAGGGGGGCGTCCATCAGGCGCACCGCATCGGTGCCGTGCCAGGCGCCGTCGCCGAACCGGATGAACCAGTCCAGCCCGTCGAGCAGCATGTCGGCAGTGTTGTTGTTGGTCTTGATGCGCAGATCCACGAAAGGGTTCTGCTGCTTGAAGCCGTGCAGCCGCCGCAGCAGCCAGCCGGTCGCGAAGGTGGCGACCACGCCGATGGTCAGGATCTCCTGGAAATTGCCGTCCTCGAACTGGCTCAGCGTCGTGCTCATGCGCCGGAACGCGTCGGTCAGCACCGGCAGCAGCGCCAGCCCCTCATCGGTCAGGGCCAGGCCGCGCGGCAGGCGCTCGAACAGGGTCACGCCCAGCGTCTCCTCCAGCGCCTTCACCTGGTGGCTGATGGCGGTCTGCGTGACCCGCAGCTCCAGCCCCGCGCGGGTGAAGCTGCCCAGCCGGGCGGACGCCTCGAAGGCCCGCAGGGCGTTGAGCGGCATCTTCGAGACTTCCATGGTCCGATCTCTATGGCCAACATTATCTCATGTCTATGCGAAGTATTCTTCGTTTGGCTAGGGGCATGGCATCCGCTTATTCAGGGTCTCGGACAGGGCCCGTCCGGCAGCCACCCGACTCATGGAGACAGGATTGACGATCTTGGTATCGCGCCGGCTGGCGCTGGCCGGCTCTCTGCTTGCGGTTCCCGCGCTGGCCGCTCTTCCGGCGGTGGCGCAGTCCGGTGAGGACGTCGCGGCCCGGCTGACCGAGCTCGAACGCGCGCAGGGCGGCCGCCTCGGCGTCGCCGCGCTGAACCTCGCGACCGGCGCCCGCATCGGCTATCGCGCCGATGAGCGCTTCCTGCTGTGCAGCACCTTCAAGGCCCTGGCGGCGGCCTTCGTCCTCGCCCGGGTCGACCGGAAGCAGGAGCGGCTCGACCGGCGCCTGCTGGTCTCGCGCAAGGATCTCGTCGGCAAATCGGTGCTCGAGCCCCGCATCGGCGGGGCCGGCATGACGATGGCCGAGATCTGCGATGCGGCGGTGACCTACAGCGACAACACGGCGGGCAACCTGCTGCTGGCCAGCTTCGGCGGCCCGGCCGGCCTGACCGCCTTCCTCCGCTCGCTCGGCGACGAGGTCTCGCGGCTGGACCGCACCGAGCCGACGCTGAACGCCTATGCCGGGCCGGGTGATCCGCGCGACACCACGACGCCGGCGGCGATGCTGGAGACCCTGCGCAAGCTGCTGTTCGGCGATGCGCTCTCCGCCGCCTCGCGCCACCAGCTGGCGGCCTGGCTGATCACCAACAAGACCGGCGACACCCGGCTGCGGGCCGGCTTCCCGGCGGGCTGGCTGGTCGGCGACAAGACCGGGACCGGCGGCAACCCGGAAGGCAGCACCAACGACGTCGCCGTGGCCTGGCCGCCGGATCGCGGCGCGGTCATCGTCACCGCCTATTGCGAGCTGCCGTCGCAGAATTTCGAGCAGCGCAACCCGGTGGTCGCCGAGATCGGGCGGATCGTGTCGCGGGTGTGAAACGGCCGGAGCGCCGCCGGACCCATGGTGGCGCTCCGGATCTGCCGGTCAGGCGATGTGCAGCCGGACGTCGACATTGTTGCGGGTGGCGTTGGAGTACGGGCAGACGTGGTGCGCCTTTTCCACCAGCGCCTGCGCCTGGGCCTTGTCCAGCCCGGGCAGCGTGATCGTCAGGTCGACATCGATGCCGAAGCCGCCCGGGATCTCGCCGATGCCGACCTCGGCCTTGACCGAGGCGTCGGCCGGGACCGCGACCTTCTCCTTGCCCGCCACGAATTTCAGCGCGCCCAGGAAGCAGGCGGAATAGCCGGAGGCGAACAGCTGCTCCGGATTGGTGGCGCCGCCCTTGCCGCCCATCTCCTTCGGCACGGCCAGGGGCAGGTCGATGATGCCGTCGGACGACTTCGAGCGCCCGTCGCGGCCGCCGGTCGAGGTCGCGGTGGCCTTGTAGATGATCTTTTCGACAGACATTGCGCGCTCCTTGGTTGAGCCGCACCGGCGATGCGGCCAGGGGGATGACGGTACAAAGATGGGGCGGCGGCCTGAGGCTGCCACCCGGGTCCGGCGCTATCGGTCGAAGCGCCGGGGATCGACCGCGGCGAAGCTGCCGCCGCGGCTGAAATCGTCGAAGCGGACCACCAGCGGCGCCGGCGACGGGTCGCGGTAGGGCCCGAACTTGAAGTACTGGTCGCGCCCCGCCGGGGAGCCGACCGGGCCGCGCACGGTGACGACCGGCCGGCCGTCGGCCCAGACCTCGATCAGGTCGTCGGGGCGGCCGGCGACGCGCAGATGCACCACCATGTCGACCCAGGCGCCGAAGGGCGAGGGCAGCGGCGCCGTGCGGTCGATGGCGAGGCCGCGGGCGCATTCGGCGGCGGGGGCGGGTGGCGGCGACTCCAGCTCGTCGCCGCCGCCATGCAGGAAGCTGCGCGTGCCGGCGGAAAAATCCGAGAAGTCGTAGCCGTCCTGCCAGGCGATCAGCACCCGGCATTGCCGGCCGGGCGACGCGGTCGCCTGCTCCACGGTCAGGTGGAAGGCGCCGCCCTTGAAGCGCTGGGCCAGGATCGGGCTCTGGCTGCCGCTCTGCTTCCACTGGCCGACCACCAGCCGGTTGCCGCCGGCCCCGGCGTCCGGGCTGTCGATGCGGAAACTGAAGCCGAACCAGCTGTCGGTGCCCGGCGGCTCGGTCGATTGCAGCCACAGCTCGGCGCGCTGGTCGTCCTCCGGCGCGAACATCGCCCCCGGCGCGGTGTCCAGGCAGCCGCTGCGCCGGCGCTGCACCTCGGCCGGCGGGATGGCGGGCGGCATGGTCGCGTCCGGCAGCAGGGCCATGCCGGCGGCATAGCGGCCGGACCGCACCACCGTCTCCTCGATGAAGAAGCGGTTCTCCGTGCGCGGGCAGGGGGCCCAGACCTGGGGATCGATGCGGCCCGATTCGAAGCCGTCGCTGATCTCGGCGGCGGCGGCCGGTGCTGTTGTGAGGATCAGGATGGCCGGCAGCAGAAGCCGCCGCAACGGGGCTGGGAGCATGATCGTCCCGGGGGTGTCGGGCCGCGGCAGGATAGCGGACGCAGCCAAGCGGCGGGGCCTCCTATTGATCGAACCGGCGGGGGTCGACCTCTTCGAAGCTGTGGCCCAGGCCGAAATTGTCGAGATGCGCCACCACCGGGGTGTCGCCGGGGTCGCGATACGGCCCGATCTTGAAGTACTGCCGGCCGCTGTCGCGATAGCCCAGCCGGCCGCGGACCGTGACGATCTTCCGGCCATTGGCCCAGACCTCGATCAGGTCGTCCGGCTGCGCGTCGACCTTGATGTGGATCACCATGTCGACCCAGGCGCCGTAGGGCGAGGGCAGCGAGGCCTTGCGGTCGATGGTCAGGCCGGTCGCGCAATCGGTGGTGGTGTCCGGCGGCAGCCTGGCGCCGCTGGCGTCGAAGCCGTCATGCAGGAAGCTGCGATGCGGCGGGAAGTCGGAGAAGTCGTAGCCGTCCTCCCAGGCCACCAGCACCCGGCATTGCTGCAGCCGGGCCGGCCCGTCCTGCTCCACCGTCAGGTAGAATTTGCGGTTGCGGAAGCGCTGCCCCAGGAACGGGCTGTACTGCCCGGCCTGCTTCCATTGCCCGACCAGCAGGCGCCGGGCATCGGCCTCGGGCGCCGGCGGCGCGTCGATCCGGAAGCTGAAGCCGTACCACAGGTCCGTCCCCTTCGGCTCGGTCTCGCGCAGCCACAGCTCGGCCCGCTGGTCGCTGCCGGCCATGAAGTCCATGTCCCGGTCGGAATCGATGCAGCCGCTGCGCCGGTGCTCGGTGTTGACCGCCTCGACCTCGGGCGGCAGGTCCGGCGTCGGCAGCAGCGCCATGCCGGCCGAGTACCGGCCGGAGCGCGCCAGCATGTCGTCGATGAAGAAGCGCCCCTCCGGCCGGCGGCAGGGCGACCAGACCTGCGGCGGGATGCGCCCGCCCTCGAAGCCGTCGCTGAGCCGGTCGCTCATCGGATCGGCGGCGGCCGGGGTGGCGGCCAGCAGGAGGACGATCGCCGGCAGGGACCACCGCAGGAAGGCTGGAAGCATGGATCTGTCGGGCCGCCGAATCGGGAGACGAAGCGGCAGGATAGGTCAACGCGGCGGCCGGGTGGCCCCGAGAAGACGCGGCAGGTCGCCGCGCCAGGCCACCAGCGAGAACACCAGCGCCGCCACCAGCACGAACAGCACCGTCACCGAGGCCATCACCGGGGTGTAGCCGTAGCGCAGGGCGTTGAAGATCTTGATCGGCAGCGTCTCCACCGTCGACCCGGCCACCATGTAGGCGACGATGTACTCGTTCAGGCTCAGCACGAAGGCGAAGGCGTAGCCGGAGATGATGTAGGGCCGCGCCAAGGGCAGCACGATGGTGCGGAACACCGTGCGCTCGTCGGCGCCCAGCGTGCGCGCCGCCTCCACCGCCGCGCGGTCGATCGAGGCCAGGCCGAGGGCGATGTTCACCAGCGGCAGGGTGACGAAGAAGATGCCGTGCGAGACGATGGTGGCGGCGATGTGCCCGTACAGGCCGATGATCTGCCAGAAGATCAGGAAGCCCAGGGCCGAGACCACCGGCGGCAGGATGAAGGGGGCGATGCCGAGGGTGTAGAGGGCGCGGCCCCAGCGCGGGTTCCAGCGCCACAGATACCAGGCCATCGGCAGCGCGATCGACACCGACAGGGCGGCGGCCAGCACGGCGATGATCACGCTGTTGCTCAGCGCGCCGACCCATTCCGGGTCCTGCAGCATCTCGCCGTACCAGGCGACGGACAGGCCCTGCGGCGGGAACAGCAGGCGCTTCTTCTCGTTCAGCGACACGCCGATGATGACGACGATCGGCGCCAGCAGCACGGCCCCGATCAGGCCCATATAGAGGCGGGAGAGCATGCGTCCCATGGTCAGCGTCTCCGGCCCTGGCCGAGCAGCAGGGTCAGCCCGATCAGGGCCAGGCTGACCAGCACCAGGAACACCGCCAGCGCCGCGGCGAAGGGGATGTTCGACTGGTAGATCGCCTGGTCGGTGATCAGCACCGACAGGGTCCAGTGCTCCGGCTTGCCCAGCACCTGCGGCAGCACATAGCAGCCGAGGGTGAAGACGAAGACCAGGATGGCCGTGGCCAGGATCGCTTGGCGCAGCGACGGGATCACCACGGTGAAGAAGCCGCGCAGCGGCGAGGCGCCGAGGGTGCGGGCGGCCTCGGTGATCTCGGGGTCGAGGCGGTTCACCGCCGGGTACAGCATCAGCACCGAATAGGGGAAGCCGATGAAGCACAGCCCCATCAGGAGGGCGCCGAAGCTCGGCGTCCAGGCCTCGGGCGTCGAGAGGACACCGAGCGTGACCAGCAGGTTGGACAGGCCGGCCGACCGCGACAGCAGGATCGACCAGGCGAAGCCCATGATCACCTCGGACAGCGACAGGATCGACAGGATGCCGACCAGCCACGCCACCTGCGCCCGGCGGGGCGTGCGGCTGAGGCACCAGGTGAAGGGCACCGCGGCGATGACGCAGAACACGGCCGCCAGGCCGCAGATCAGCAGCGAGAAGCCCAGCACCCGGGTGAACAGCGGCGTCCAGAACCGGGCGTAGTTGTCGAGCTCGAAGGCCGGCTCGTACAGCCCGCCCTCGACCCGATGGTAGAAGCTGAACGCCACCATGATCACGAACGGGATCAGGAAGAACACGCCCAGCATCGCCGCCGGCCACAGCGCCGGCAGCCGGGCGACCAAGCCGCGGGGGGCGTTCCGGGCCGGCGCCGGCGGGGCCGATGCTGCGGTGATGGCGGGCGCGGTCATGCCGCCAGCACCACGCAGGATTCGGGGGGCAGCTCGACCGTCACGGTCTGGCCGGCGGCGATCGGCGGCAGGTCCTTGCGCGCGGCGGCGGCGACCAGCCGGGTGCCGGCGCAGTCGACATAGACCTCGACCGAATTGCCGACGTCGCGCACGAAATCGACCGTGCCGGCCACCCGGTTCGGCCCGGCCTCGCCGGCCGGGCGCAGCTGCACCTCCTCCGGCCGCACCAGCAGGGTGGCGCCGGCGCCGGAAGCGAGACCGCCCAGCCCCTCGCTCGCGGTCAGCACGGTGTCGCCGAGGCGCAGGCCCCCGCCGTCGACCCGGACCGGCAGCAGGTTGCCGGTGCCGATGAAGTCGGCGACGAAGGCATTGGCCGGGCGGCGATAGATCTCCAAGGGCGCGCCGGCCTGCTGGATCCGGCCCTGGCCCATCACCACGATCACGTCGGCCATGGTCATGGCCTCGCGCTGGTCGTGGGTGACCAGGATGGTGGTGACGCCCAGGCGCTGCTGCAGCTGCCGCAGCTCGATCTGCATCGCCTCGCGCAGCTTGGCGTCCAGCGCCGACAGCGGCTCATCCAGCAGGAACAGGCTGGGGTCGATCGCCAGGGCCCGGGCGATGGCGACGCGCTGGCGCTGGCCGCCGGACAGCTGCGAGACATGGCGGTCGGCCACGCCCGGCAGCTGCACCAGGGCCAGCAGCTCCTCCGCCCGCCGGCGCTGCGTCGCCTTGTCGGCGCCGCGGATGCGCAGGGCATAGGCGATGTTCTCGCCGACCGTCAGGTGGTCGAACAGCGCCAGCGACTGGAACACCATGCCGAAGTTGCGCTGGTGCGTCGGCACCGGGGTGACGTCGCGGCCGTCCAGCAGCAACTGGCCCTTGGTCGGGGATTCGAGGCCGGCGATGATGCGCAGCAGCGTGGTCTTGCCGCAGCCCGACGGGCCGAGGAAGCAGACCAGCTTGCCGGCCGGGACGGCCAGGTCGACATCGGTGACGGCGGTGACCCGGCCGTAATCCTTGGCGATGCCCTGGAGGCGGAGCTCGTGCATGCGGCGCGGGTCCTGTCTCGGAGGTAAAGGCCCCGGCCGCAGGGTCTGCGGCCGGGGCGTGCTCGATCAGCCGGTGATCATGCCGGTCCACTTCTCCGCGACCCAGTCGCCGCGTTCGGTGTACAGCTTGTAGTCCGGGATGATCGGCTTGACGTCGCTGGAGACGGCGGCGAACTCCTCCGCCGACAGGCTCAGGATCTCGCGCGGCACGATCGGCGCGGTGCCGACCTTGCGCGACAGCGTCTCCTGCTGCGCCGGCTGGCACATGTAGTCGATGAAGACCTGCGCCTCCTCCAGCTTTTTCGACGCCTTGCTGACGGCCCAGGAGCCGCGGTCGGACACGCCGCCCTCCTTCGGGAAGGTCGAGCGCACCGGGAAGCCGTCTTTCACCGCGAGGCCGGTGACGTCGTGATAGTACTCGCCCATCGGGATCTCGCCCGACTGCAGGGCGTTCTGGAACTGGCCCTCGTCGCGGTACCACAGCGACACGTTCGGCTTCAGCTCGGCCAGCTTGGCCAGCACGGTCTCGACGCCCTCATTGGTCGCCAGGATGTCGCTGTTGCCGCCGAAATGGGTGTGGGCGGCGATCTCCAGCAGGAAGGAGTTGCTGGCCAGCGCCATCAGCCCCAGCTTGCCCTCATTCGCCTTGTCCCACAGCGCCGCCCAGCTGGTCGGCGCATCCTTGTAGGTCTCGGTGTTGGTGACCAGGGTGATGAACCAGGCCACCGCCGCCACGCCGGCGATGCGGCCGTCATCGTATTTGTTGATGAAGTCGGGGAACACCTTCGCGGCGCCCGGCATCTTCGCCGGGTCCAGCGCCTGCCACAGGCCGGACTTGATGCCGCGCAGCATGGCCACCTGGGCCATCATCGACACGTCGGCCGGGGCCTCGCCGGCATTGGCCGCGGTCTGCAGCTGGACCAGCCAGGCCTCGCCGGTCGGCTCGCCGACGCCTTCGACCTTGATGCCGCTGGCCTTGGTGAACTCCGGGAAGACGTGCTTGCCGAAGCTCTCCTCGAAATAGCCGCCATAGGTGCCGATCTTGATGCTGCGCTCCTGCGCATGCACGAAGGGCGCCCGGCCGATCGTGGCCAGGGCGGCGCCGGCGGCGGACAGCTTCAGCAGCGTCCGCCGGCTCGGGGAAGTGCGATAGATCTCGCGGGTCATGAAACCTCCTCGTGTTTTCTTATGATGACGCTAAAGCGGCCGTCAGCCGGTCCGCGACGATCGGGGCCGCGTCGCTGCCGACATTGGCGAAGGCGACGCGCAGGAACCGGTCCTGCCCCGGCCCGAACATGCTGCCCGGCAGGGTCAGCAGATTGTGCTCCAGCGCCAGCCCGCGGGCCACCGCGACCGCGTCGCGGCCGGGGAAGGGATGCTCGAGATAGGCGAAGAAGGCGCCCAGGCTGACCAGCCGCCAGCCCTCCAGCTGCGACAGGGCGCTGCGGAATACCGTCGCCCGCTCGCGCATCGACGCGGTGTTGGTCTCGACCCAGCCGCCGAGCTGCTCCAGCCCGAACAGCGCCGCCTCCTGCCCGATGCGCGGGGCGCAGATGGCGACGCAATCCATCGCCTTCTCGATCTGCGCCATCAGCGCCGGGCCGGCGGTCAGGGCGCCGACGCGGTGGCCGGTGATCGCGAAGACCTTGGAGAAGCTGTAGAGATGGACCACCGTCGACGCCCAGTCCGGATCCGCGAACAGGTCATGCGGCCGGTCGTCGGTCGGCAGGAAGTCGATATAGGTCTCGTCCAGCACCAGGGCGATGCCACGGCGCCTGGCCAGGTCGTAGAAGGCGCGCAGCGTCTCGGCCGGATAGATCGCGCCGGTCGGGTTGTTCGGCGTCACCAGCACGATGGCGCGGGTGCGGTCGGTGATCAGCCGCGCCACCTCCTCGACATCGGGCACGCCGCCGGCATCGGGCCGGAAGGCCGGGTGCAGCGCCTCGATGCCGGTCGCGTCCAGCCACATGCGGTGGTTGAAGTAATAGGGCAGGGGCAGCACCACCTGGTCGCCGGGCCGGGCCAGCGCCGCCATGGCCAGGCAGAAGGCCTGGTTGCAGCCGGCGGTGATCGCGACATTGGCCGAGCCGATGGCGCCGCCGTAGTAGCGGGCGAAGCGTGCCGCCAGCGCCGCGCGCAGGGCCGGCAGGCCGAGGATCGCGGTGTAGCGGTGCACGGCCGGGTCGCGCAGCCGCTCGGCCAGATGTGCCGTCAGCGCCTCCGGCGGGGCATAGCCCGGCACCGCCTGGGCCAGGTCGATCAGCGGCCGGTCGGCCGGGAAGCTGCGGCCTTCGACCCAGCGCTGGGCCTCGGCGATCGGCGGCGCCGCGACCGCGGCGAGGAGAGGATTCAGCATGGTCATGGCCATGACTATACCGGATCGCGGCGCAGCGGCATGGTCATGCAATGGATGCTGCCGCCGCCGGCCGCCAGCAGGTCCAGCTCCGGCTCCAGCACCGTCAGCCCTTCGGCCCGCAGCACGGCATTCACCCGGGCGCTGTGCTTCGGTGACAGCACCCGGTCGCGGCCCAGCGCCAGCAGGTTGCAGCCCATATGCATCACCTCCTTGTAGCTGACGTCGATCAGCCGGATGCGGCGGCTGCGCAGCCAGTCCAGCAGGCCGTCGTCCAGCACCTCGGTGCAGGCCACGGCCAAGCCATCCGCGGCCATGCAGAAGATCACGTCGAGATGCAGGAAATGCTCGGGGAAGGGCTCGACCCGCGCCTCCCAGCCCTCGGCCTCGAACCAGCGGGCGAATTGCCGGGCGCCGACCTCGTTGGTGCGCTCGCCGGAGCTGCCGATCAGCACCAGCCCGGGGCGGATGATGTGGATGTCGCCGCCTTCCAGCGTGCCGTCGGTGGCATAGCGCCAGATGCCGCCATGCTGCTGGTAGAACTCGATCACCGAGGCGTATTCGCCGCGGCGCTGCGGCCGGAACAGCTGGGTCACCACCGGGCCCCAGGGCGTCACCTGGCTCGAATCCCTGGTGTAGACCTGATAGGGCAGGTGCGGCTCGATCTTGAGGTAGTGGCAGGTGACGCCGGCGCTCTCCAGCGCGTCGACCATCTGCCGGTACTGGCCCTGCACCCGCTGATGGTCATAGGCCGACCCGGCCTTCAGCGTGGCCCGGGCGATGCTGTTGGTCGGCTGCCAGGCATAGTGCTCCGGCGTCGCCAGCAGCACGTCGCGCAGCACGCCGGTCTCGGAATCCAGGGTCCAGGTCACGCGCCGCCTCGCTGTTCATCACGTTTCGTTGGCGGAAGGATGGCAAATGTCGCGGCGCTGAAAAATAGCGGCGTCGCGACGTTCACTTCGCAGATTCTCGATGTAATCTCGTCGGCATGAAGAACGTATCCGATGTCGAGCTGCGGCTGCTGCGGATCTTCGTCACCGTGGCCGATGCCGGCGGCTTCGCTGCGGCGCAGGCGGCGCTGAACCTCGGCGCCTCCACCGTCTCGACCCAGATGGCGCATCTCGAGCAGCGGCTCGGCGCCCGGCTATGCGAGCGCGGCCGCTCCGGCTTCCGGCTGACCGAGAAGGGGCGGGCGGTCTATGACGCGGCGCGCCGCCTGCTCGACTCGGTCGAGGCCTTCCGGACCGAGACCCTGGCCCTGGACGCCCGGCTGGCGGGCGACCTGCGCGTCGGGCTGGTCGACGCCACGGCGGGCGACCCGGGATCGCCGGTGATCGACGGGCTGCGCCGGTTCGGCGACCGCGATCACCGGGTGCATCTGCATCTGGCGATCGACACGCCGCCGCTGCTGGAACAGCGGCTGCTGGACGGGCGGCTCGACCTGGTCGTCAGCGCCTTCCCGCGCCACATCGCGGGGCTGGTCTACACGCCGCTCTACCGCGAAAAGCAGGTGTGCTACTGCGGTGCCGGGCACCGGCTGTTCGGTGCGCCGGACAGCCCGGACCTCCTGGCCGAGATGCGGCGCGAACGGCTGATCACGCGCGGCTACTGGAATCTCAGCGACCTGGCGCGGCTGGGCCTGTCCGAGGCATCGGCATCGGCCACGGTCGACTGCATGGAGGCACAGGCGATCCTGATCCTGTCCGGGGGCTATATCGGGTTCCTGCCGACCCACTACGCGGCGCCATGGCTGGCGGCGGGCCGGCTGTACCAGCTGTTGCCGGGTCTCTTGTCGTATGACGCGCCGTTCGAGATCGTGACCCGCAAGGGCGTCACCATCTCCCGCGCGGCGCAGCTCCTGATCCAGGATCTGCAGGCGTCGCGGCGCTCTGTCGCGGAGCCGGCATCGCGCGCCTGAGGCGGCCTGGTCAGGCCCCGGAATCGGCCGGGGAAGGGCACATTTGTTTAAAGTTTCGAACACTTGTCAATTTGTCCGATAAATCCGATAGTGCCGCCGCCGGACGCGATTCCGGACAGAATATTTCGGGAGGAACCATGCGTGGTGTGAGAAACTGGGCGCTGGCGGCGCTCCTGTGCGGCGTCGCCGCGGTGCCGGCTCATGCGGCGGACGGCGTCGCCACCGGCGACACCTCGGGCAAGAAGATCGCGCTCAGCAACAACTACGCCGGCAATTCCTGGCGCCAGGCGATGCTGAAGAGCTGGGACGAGGTCGGCAAGGCGGCGGTCGACAAGAAGCTGGTGGCCGAGGCCCCGGCCTTCACCACCGCCGACAACTCGCCGACCGACCAGGCGGCGCAGATCCAGAACATGATCCTGCAGGGCTATGACGCGATCGTGATCGACGCGGCCTCGCCGACCGCGGTCAACGGCGCGGTGAAGGAGGCCTGCGACGCCGGCATCGTCGTCGTCTCCTTCGACGGCATCGTCACCGAACCCTGCGCCTGGCGCATCGCCATCGATTTCGAGGGCATGGGCAAGGCCCAGATGGACTACCTCGCCGGCCGCATGAACGGCGGCAAGCTGCTGGAGATCCGCGGCCTGGCCGGCGTCTTCGTCGACGACGAGATCCACAAGGGCATCGAGGCGGGGGTGAAGGCCCATTCCGGCTTCTCCGTCGCCGGCTCGGTGCATGGCGACTGGACCCAGACCGTGGCCCAGCGCGAGGTCGCCGGCATCCTGCCGACCCTGCCGCAGATCGACGCGGTGGTGACCCAGGGCGGCGACGGCTACGGCGCGGCCCAGGCCTTCCAGGCGGCCGGGCGCAAGGTGCCCCTGATCATCATGGGCAACCGCTACGAGGAGCTGAAGTGGTGGAAGGAGCAGACCGCCGGCGGCTATGAGACGATGAGCCTGTCGATCGCTCCCGGCTCGGCCCAGGTCGCCTTCTGGGTGGCGCAGCAGATCCTGGCCGGCAAGGACGTGCCGAAGGACCTGCGGCTGCCGACCGTGGTGGTGGAGCAGGCCAAGCTCGACTACTGGCTAGCCCACACGCCGGAAGGCGGCGTCACCAACGCCACCTACCCGCAGGACTGGACGGTGCAGCTGATCGACGCCATCACCGCGGGGAAGGAGCTGCCGGCGACGCCGACGGAGGGGTAAGCGCGGGCCAGAGCCTATGGTCTCTGTTCTCGAGAACCTCGTAGGTTGGGTTCGCTGCAAGCGAACCCAACAAGGCCCCCGGCGACGGCTCGGACGGGATGTTGGGTTCGCGTTCGCGAACCCAACCTACGACCCGAAGTCGTTCGATCCGGGAATCCTGGGCCCGATCCGGAGCATCCGGTGATGACCGTTGTACCGATCGTCGACTTCGCCGGGGTGGCCAAGAGCTTCGGGGCGGTCCGGGCGCTGGGCGGGGTCGACCTCGCGGTGGCGCCCGGCGAATGCCTCGGCCTGGCCGGGCACAACGGCGCCGGCAAGTCGACGCTGATGAACGTCCTGGCCGGCACACTGGCGCCGGACGAGGGGCGGCTGACCGTGCTGGGCGAGGACCGCACCGGCCGCTACGCCATCGGCCCGGCCCAGGCGCTCGGCATCCGCTGCGTGTTCCAGGAGCTGTCGCTCTGCCCCAACCTGACGGTGGCGGAGAACGCCCGGATCACCCATCCCGGGCTGACCGGACCGGGCTGGCGCCGCCGCGCCGGCGATCTCATCATCGGCACGCTCGACCGCATCTTCCCCGGCCACGGCATCGCGCCGGAGGCCGAGGTGGCGGACCTGTCGATCGGCCGGCGCCAGATGGTCGAGATCGCCCGCGCCTTCAGCGTCACCGATGCGCCGCTGCACCTCGTCATCCTGGATGAGCCGACCTCCTCGCTCGACGCCGTCGCCGCCGGGCAGCTGCTGGACTATGTCCGCCGGCGGGTGGCCGAGGGCCTGTCGGTGATCCTGATCACCCACATCCTGGGCGAGATCCTGTCGACCGCCGGCCGCATCGTGGTGATGCGCGACGGCCGGGTGGTCGGCGCCTGGCAGGCGGGCGAGATCGACAAGCCCGGCTTGGTCGCCGCCATGGGCCACGCCGCCGCCACGGCCGCCGAGGCCCGGGCGGAGGTCGACCGGTCGGCGCCGATGCGGGTGCGCGTGCCGGCCGGGGCGGGGCTGGAGCTGGTGGCGCGCGAGGGCGAGATCATCGGCCTCGCCGGCCTGGCCGGGCATGGCCAGAGCCGGCTGCTGCAGCGGGTCTACGACGCCGCCACGGGATCGCGCTTCGGACTGCGCCGCGGCATGGAGGTGCGCGGCCGCGTCGCCTTCGTCGCCGGCGACCGCCAGACCGAGGGCGTGTTCCCGCTGTGGTCGATCGAGCGCAACATCACCATCCGCTCGCTGTCGGCGCTGCGCCGCTTCGGCCTGATCTCGCCCGCCGCCGAGGCCGCGCTGGGCCGGGAGTGGCAGGAGCGGATCGGCATCCGCGCCCCCGATTTGTCCGGCGGGATTCTCACCCTGTCCGGCGGCAACCAGCAGAAGGCGCTGTTCGCCCGCGCCCTCGGCTGCGACGCCGACACGGTGCTGATGGACGACCCGATGCGCGGCGTCGATGTCGGCACCAAGCACGAGGTCTACGGGCTCGTGCGGGCCCAGGCGCAGCGGGGCCGCAGCTTCCTCTGGTACACCACCGAGATGGAGGAGCTGGAGCACTGCGACCATGTCTATGTGTTCCGCAACAACCGCATCGTCGCCGATCTCAGCCGGTCGCAGCTGACCGAATCCGCCGTCCTCCAGGCCTCCTTCGCGGAAGAAGAGCGCCGCGCCTCATGACCGATCTCGTTTTGCCCCGCCCGCGTGCCCCCTGGTCCGCGCCCCTGACCCGCGCCTCGACCTGGCGGGCGCTGCTGCCCTTCCTGTCGCTGGCCGCGATCCTGGTGGCGATCTTCCTGCAGCAGCCCAGGGCGATGAGCTATTTCGGGCTGAACCTGATGCTCGGCCTGGCGATCCCGATCATGTTCGCCACCCTGGCGCAGATGTGCATGCTGACGGTCAACGACCTCGACCTCGGCATCGGCGCCTATGTCGGCTTCGTCACCTGCGTCGCCGCCACCTGGCTGGTCGACGAACCGCTGCTCGGCATCGCCGTGCTGCTCGGCGGTGTCCTGGCCTATGGCGCGGCGGGCGCGCTGATCCATTGGCGCAACGTGCCGTCGCTGGTGGTGACGCTGGGCATGAGCTTCGTCTGGCTCGGCCTCGCCATCCTGGTGCTGCCGTCGCCGGGCGGCGCCAGCCCGGCCTGGCTGCGCGCAGCGATGAGTTGGAAGCCGCCTTTCGTGCCGCTGCCGATCCTGGTCGCGGTCGCTCTGGCCGCGCTGGTGCATCTGTTCCTGATGCGCTCCGCCCTCGGCGCGGTGCTGCGCGGCGCCGGCGGCAACCCGAAGGCGATCACCCGGGCCGGCTGGTCGCTGCTGCGGATCCGGGTCGGGCTCTACGCCCTGGCCGGGGTGTTCGGGCTGCTGGCCGGGCTGTCGCTGCTGGGCCTCTCCACCTCGGGCGACGCCAACATCGCCCAGCGCTACACCCTGCTGTCGATCGCCGGCGCCATCCTCGGCGGCTGCGACTTCGTCGGCGGCCGGGTGTCGCCGGTCGGGGCGGTGACGGGCGCGCTGGTGCTGACCCTGGCCGGGTCGCTGCTGACCTTCATGCGGATCTCGCCCGACTGGCAGATCGGCGCCCAGGGCGCGATCCTGATCATCGTCCTGGCCCTCAGGGCCCTGACCAGCCGGAGGCGGCGATGACCCGGTTCTCGACCTGGACGTCGGACCGGCCCTGGCTCTGGTCCTGGGTCGGCGCGCTGCTGCTGTGGCTGGCCGTGGTCGTCATCGCCTCGGGCGAGGGCGCGGGGCAGGTGCTGACCGCCGCGCTCAGCTTCGGCGTGTTCTGCGTCGTCGTCGCCATCGGCCAGATGTTCGTGATCGCGATGGGGCCGGGCAACATCGACCTGTCGATCCCGGCCAACATCGCCCTGTCCGGCTCGGTCGGCATGATCGTGATGGCCGGGCAGGACGGCATGATCCTGCCCGGCCTGGCCGCGGCGCTGGCGTGCGGCCTCGCGGTCGGCATCGCCAACTGGGCGCTGATCCGCGGCTTCGCGATGCCGCCGATCATCGCCACCCTGTCCTCCAGCCTGGTGTTCCAGTCGGTCGCCATCGCCTATGGCCGAGGCCTGCGCATCTCGCCGCCCGACGGCTTCGCCGCCTTCACCACGGCGCAGGTGGCGGGCGTGCCGGTGATGGCGGCCGGCGGCTTCATCCTGGCCGCGATCATGGCGGTGGTGCTGCAGCGCACGATCTACGGCCGGTCGGTGCTGGCGGTCGGGCAGAACCCGCGCGCCGCCCATCTGGCCGGGGTGAAGGTCGAGCGCACCCGGTTCGTCACCTACACCCTGTCCGGCGGCTTCGCCGGCCTGGCCGGGGCGCTGATGGCCGGGTATTTCGGCGGCGCCTCGCTCGACATGGGCAAGGACTACCTGCTGAACTCGATCGCCGTGGTGGTGATCGGCGGCACCAGCGTCGCCGGCGGCCGGGCCAACCTGCCCGGGCTGTGGGGCGCGGCGCTGTTCCTGTTCCTGCTGGTGACGATGCTGAACGCGCTCGGCACCGGAACCGGGTTGCGGCTGGTGCTGACCGGCCTGATCATCATCGCCGTAATCGTCGCGGCGGGCGGCGAGAAGACGCGCTGAGACTGGAGACCCCTTTGACCACCCACAAGATCGCCGTCATCGGCCTCGGCAAGATCACCCAGGACCAGCATCTGCCGGTGATCGACAAGAGCGGCGCCTTCGAGCTGGCGGCCGTGGTCAGCACGCGCGGCCTCAGCCATGGCGGGGTGCCCAGCTACCGCACCCCGGCCGAGCTCTACGCCACCCGGCCCGACATCGGCGTCGTCGCGGTCAACACCCCGCCGGAGGTGCGCCACGCCATCGCCCGCGAGGCGCTCGAGGCCGGCCGGGACGTGCTGCTGGAGAAGCCGCCGGCGGCGACGCTGACCGAGCTTGCCGACCTCGAGGCGACGGCCGCTGCCCAGGGCCGGGTGCTGTTCGCCACCTGGCATTCGCGCTTCAACCCGGCGGTCGAGGCGGCGCGCGACCTGCTGGCCGCGGGCGTCCGCTCGGTGAAGATCGAATGGCGCGAGGATGTCCGCAAATGGCATCCGGGCCAGGATTGGGTGTGGGCGCCCGGCGGCTTCGGCGTGTTCGACCCGGGCATCAACGCGCTGTCGATCTTCACCCGCATCCTGCCGTTCACCCCCTTCGTCCGCAGCGCGGAGCTGACCTACCCGGCCAACCGGCAGACGCCGATCGCGGCCCAGATCGTGTTCGGCAGCACCGACCCGGCGGCGCCCACCCTGACCGCCGATTTCGACTGGCGCGAGCAGGGCGACGAGAAGTGGCACATGACGATCGAGACGGCGGACGGCCGCCCGGCCCGGCTGTTCAAGGGCGGCGGGGCTTTGTCGGTCGGCGGCACGGTGGTGGCCGAGGCGCCGAGCGAGGAATACGAGCGGATCTACGAGCATTTCGCCGCGCTGCTCGACGCCCGCCGCAGCGACGTCGACGGCGCCCCGCTGCGCCTGGTCGCCGACGCCATGCTGGTCGGCAAGCGGCTGACCACGGACGCGTTCGAGTGGTAGCGTCACAGGCAAGCTGAGCGTACTGCCTCTCCCGCTTGGCGGGAGAGGTCGGGCGTCCGCAGGAGGACCGGGTGAGGGCTGGCCCAGGCCTCGACAAACTCCCCTCACCCGGAGCCGCTTCGCGTCTCCGACCTCTCCCGCAAGCGGGAGAGGCAACGCGAAAGAGCCCTCGTCGATCCCGTAGGCCAGAAGGCTTCACTTGCAGGCGCAGGTGGCGCCCTGGCTGCCGAAGTTCTTGGCCACGAAGCTCTGGGCGTCCGAGAGATAGTCGAAGGCGCCGAACTGGCAGACATTGCTGCCGCGCGCGGTCTTTTCCTGCTCCAGGGTGCGCATCTCGATCTCGATCCGCCCGTCGGCGCAGAACACGCCGTACTCGCCGGCGGCCCAGGCCGGCCCCGCCGCCGCGATCAGGCCGGCAAGGCCGAGCAGAACGCCACGCATGATTGACCTCCCCCTGTCGGTTCGTTCCGCCGAGCATAGCACAGGGGAAGGGTCCGCGCCGGCCCGGAGACCGGCGCGGGACTGTCCGTCAGGCCTGGCCGAAATCGCTCATGGCGGGGTCGGACACGCTCGGGTTGCCATCCTCCATGCGCCCGGCGAAGCGGCGGGTGAACAGGGAGTCGCCGTCGATCCGCGCGGTGAAGTCGTACCACTTGCCCGACAGCAGCAGCGGCAGGTAGGCCGTCGACTGGCCATGCGGCAGCACCAGCTGACGCCAGGGGAAGTTGAACAGGCTGTAGGCATTGGCCTTCAGCGTGAACACGCAGGGGGTGCTGCCGCGGTTGCTCAGCCGCACGATCAGGCCGCCGGCACGCTTCTCGTAGCTGACCGCGATCTCCGGCACGGCCTTGCGGCCGCCGGCGACGACGGTGCCGGTGAAATGCCGGTGGAAGCCGTTCGGCCCCAGCACCCACAGGTCGTACTTGCCGTAGTCGGGCGACGTGGTCCACTCGCCGTCCAGATCCTTGCCGGCCTCGACCGAATAGCGCCGCGGCACCCGGTCGAGATGCAGCCGGTCATAGACGTGGAACACCGCGCCGGCCTTGCCGGTGTTGGCGAAGCTCAGCCGCACCCGGTTGTCGTCGGCCTCGGCATTGACGGCCAGCTCATAGGGCAGGGCGCGCGACGGGCGGATGCCGCGGTCCTGGCGCGGCGCCGCCTGGCTGGCCTCGGCCGGCACCGGCACCTGCGGCAGCGTCTCCTGCTGCGCCCGGACGGCGTCGGCCGCGGCCTTGGTCTGGCTCGGCAGCCGCGGCGGCCGCTCGCTGTTCGGGTTGAAGAAGTTGAAGGCCGAGGTCAGGTCGCCCAGGACCGCGCGGCGATAGGGCGGGATGTTCGGCTCCTGCACCTCGAAGCGACGCTCCAGGAAGCGCAGCACCGAGGTGTGGTCGAAGCTCTCGGAGCAGACCCAGCCGCCGCGGCTCCAGGGCGAGACGACGTAGCAGGGCACGCGCGGGCCCGGGCCGAAGACGCGGCCGTCCGGCTTCGGCTGGCCGGTGGTGCCGGGCGGCACCGGGTAGTTGAAGCGCTCGAAGGCGATCGCCTGGTCGGACAGGGTCGAGGCGCCGGCCGGGCTGCCGTCGGCGTTCAACGAATGCACCGTCGGCGGCGGCACATGGTCGAAGAAGCCGTCATTCTCGTCGAAATTGACGATCAGGACGGTGCGGCTCCACAGGTCCGGATCGGCGATCAGCGCCGCCAGCACCTCCTGGATGTACCAGGCGCCCTGCACCGGGCTGGACGGGCCGGGATGCTCGGAATAGGTCGCCGGCGCCACCACCCAGGACACCTGCGGCAGGCGGCCCGCCTGGATGTCGGCCCGGAACTCCTCCAGCCGGTTGCTGGAAGGGGTGGTCAGGGCGCTCTTCGGCATGGTGTTGCCGACGCCCTTGTACAGCGGCTGGGCCTGGTCCTGCGCCTGGGTCCAGGGGACGTAGGGCGCGCCGGTCGGGCCGTTGCCGACCGCCTCGCTGGCGCGGCGGTACTGCTTGAAGCCGACCAGCGGGTTGTCGCCGAAATTCTCCGGGATGTTCTGGTAGACCTTCCAGCTGACGCCGGCCTTGTGCAGCCGCTCCGGATAGGTGGTCCAGGTGTAGCCCAGGCTGGACGGGCCGAAATCGTCCCACTCGTTGACCACCGCGGCGACGCCGGCGCCGGTCGCGCCGTTGGTGCCGGTCCAGTGGTACAGCCGGTTCGGGTTGGTGCCGCCATGCAGCGAGCAGTGATAGGAATCGCAGAGGGTGAAGGCGTTGGCGAGGGCGAACTGGAAGGGAACCTCGCCCTCCTTGTAGTAGCCCATCGACTGGTTCTGCTTGTAGCGCGGCCAGTCGGTCATCCGGCCGTTCGCCCAGGCTTCCTGCGAGTCGACCCAGCTGTGCGGCGTGCCGCTGACGCGCTGGGCGTTGCCCTTCTTGGCGTCGAGGTGATACGGCATCACCACCCGGGTGCCGTTCGACTGCTGGAACACGCTGCGCCCGTTCGGCAGCGGGATGGTGAAGCGGTCGCCGAAGCCGCGGACGCCCGGGAAGGTCCCGAAATAGTTGTCGAAGGACCGGTTCTCCTGCATCAGCACGACCACATGCTCGACATCCTTGATCGAGCGGGTGGCGTTGTGCGCCGGGATGGCCAGCGCGTCGCGGATCACCGGCGGGAACATCGACAGCGCAGCGGCGCCGCCGGCGGCGGCTCCGGCCATCTTCAGGAAGTCGCGCCTGCTTTCGGATGTCATCTCAGGACTCTCCTGGCTTTTGGATCTTATTCTTATGACCGGGCGGGCCTGTCCCGCTCCGGCCGTGGGTTCGGCCGGATCAGGCGGCGCCTGTCTGGCCGAAGGCCGGGTCGGAGACGCTCGGCGTCCCGTCCTCCAGGCGACCGGCGAAGCGGCGG
Source organism: Inquilinus sp. CA228 (assembly GCF_052078665.1). Taxonomy (NCBI): domain Bacteria; kingdom Pseudomonadati; phylum Pseudomonadota; class Alphaproteobacteria; order Rhodospirillales; family Rhodospirillaceae; genus Inquilinus; species Inquilinus sp. CA228. The sequence continues at coordinate 84,268 of NZ_JBQJIK010000010.1, forward strand.
GCGAACAGGGCGTCGCCCTCGACCCGCACGGTCGCGTCGTACCAGCGCCCCTGCGCCAGCAGCGGCAGGCGCAGCGTCGCCTGGCCGCCGGCCGGAACCGGGTGGCGCGGCGACCCCTCGATCTCGCGATAGGCGTTGGCGGCGATGGTGAAGACGCAGGCGCGGCCGCCGCGGTTCAGCAGCCGCACCACCAGCGCGCCGGCCGGCTTGTCGTAGGCGACCACGACCTCCGGCGCCGGCTTGCCCGCGCCCAGCGCGGCGACGCTGCCGGTGAAATGCCGGTGGAAGCCGTTGGGCCCCAGCACCCACAGGTCGTACTGGCCGAAATCCGGGTCGGTCGCCCAGTCGCCGGCCAGCGACTTGCCGGCCTCGACCGTGTAGCGGCGCGGCACCCGGTCCAGGTGCAGCCGGTCATAGACATGGAACACGGCGCCGGCCGCGCCGCTGTTGGCGAAGGCCAGCCGGACCCGGCCGGGGCCGGCGTCGGCGGTCACCCCCAGCTCATAGGGCAGGGCGCGCGACAGGCGCAGGCCGGGCGATTGCTGCGGCGGCTGCTGCGCCGCCTCGCCCGGCACCGCCACCTGCGGCAGCAGCGCCTGGCCGAGGCGGATCAGGTCGGCGGCGACCTTGGTCCGGCTCGGCAGCTCCGGCGCCCGGTCGGTGTTCGGATTGTCGAAGTCGAAGGCCGAGGTCAGGTCGCCGCAGACGGCGCGGCGATGGGCGCCGATGTTCGGCTCGTGCACCCCGAACCGCGCCTCCAGGAAGCGCAGCACCGAGGTGTGGTCGAAGCTCTCGGAACAGACCCAGCCGCCGCGGCTCCAGGGCGAGACGACGTAGCAGGGCACGCGCGGGCCGGGCCCGTAGACCCGGCCGTCGGGCTGCGGCTGCCCGGTGCTGCCCGGCGGCTTCGGATGGCTGAAGTATTCCGGCGCCAGCGCCGCGGCGGACAGGGTCGAGCCGCCGGCCAGGGTGCCGTCGGGGTTGCGCGAGGCGGCGGCCGGCGGCGGCGCATGGTCGAAGAAGCCGTCATTCTCGTCGAAATTGACGATCAGGACGGTGCGGCTCCACAGCTCCGGGTTGGCCACCAGCGCCGCCAGCGTCTCCTGCACATACCAGCCGCCCTGCACCGGGCTGGACGGCGCGGGATGCTCGGAATAAGTCGCCGGCGCCACCAGCCAGGACACCTGCGGCAGCTTGCCCGCCTGGATGTCGGCGCGGAACTCGGCCAGCCGGTTGCTCAGCAGGCCGAGCCCGCTGGTCGGCATGGTGTTGGCGACGCCCTTGTACAGCGGCTGGGCCTTGTCCTGGGCTTCCCGCCAGGGGAAGAAGGGCAGGCCGTTCGGCAGGTTGCCGACCGCCTCGTTGGCCTTGCGGTACTGGCGGAACCCGGCCAGCGGGTCGTCGCCGAAATTGTCCGGCAGGTTCTGATAGACCTTCCAGGTCACGCCGGCGGCCTGCAGCCGCTCCGGATAGGTGGTCCAGGCGTAGCCCTGGCTCGACGGGCCGAGATCGGTCCATTCGTTCAGCACCGCGGCGACGCCGGCACCGGTCGGGCCGTTGCTGCCGGTCAAGTGGAACAGCCGGTTCGGGTTGGTGCCGCCGTGCAGCGAGCAGTGATAGGCGTCGCAGAGCGTGAAGGCGTTGGCGAGGGCGAACTGGAACTCCAGCTCGGTCTCCCGGTAATAGCCCATCGACTGGTTCTGCTTGTAGCGCGGCCATTCGGACAGCCGGCCGTCGGCCCAGGCGTCGTGCGCGTCGCTCCAGGTGTGCGGCGTGCCGGTCACCCGCTGCGCGTTGCCGCGGCGCTGGTCCAGGTGATACGGCATCACCACCCGGCTGCCGTTCGACTGCTGGAACACCGAGCGGCCGCCCGGCAGGGGGATGGTGAAGCGGTCGCCGAAGCCGCGGACGCCGGTGAAGGTGCCGAAGTAATGGTCGAAGGACCGGTTCTCCTGCATCAGCACCACCACATGCTCGACATCCTTGATCGAGCGCGTGGCGTTGTTGGCCGGGATCGCCAGGGCCTGGCGGATCACCGGCGGGAACGCCGCCAGCGCGGCGGCGCCGCCGGCCGCGGCGCCGGCCATCTTCAGGAAGTCGCGCCTGCTGTCGGATGTCATCCCGGCCCCCCGGAAAAAAACGCGATGCCTCGAATCCCGCTGCGACAGTGATCGCCGGGCACGAACAACGGACAACGCCACCCTTCGCCGCGAACCCCTGGGATTCCGGCGCTGGTAATGGCGCTGATCAAAAAGATGGCCGGACCCTAGTCGAGGTTTGTTGCAGACAGATGTCGCTTCGCTGGGTTTTCTTAAGAATGTTGTGGACGATTTCTCTTGCCGAAGTCGGCGAAAGGTTCCGTGGATGCTTTTCGAATCTGGTTTCGTGTCCAGTAGAGTGAGATTAAGAATGATTTGCAGAATATTGTTGACGTTTCGTTGCCGCTGCGGATAACTCACAGCCGGATCGCGCGGTGCCGAGGCCAGTCAGAGCCCGCGCCGTCGCATTCCCGGTTCAGCCAGGTCGGATTCACCCCCAGCCGCCGGACTCGTTCTCGCGCAGTGGGGGAAGTCAGCATGGTCGGTCGGTATCGCGGCGCATTGCGCCTGGGCGTGGCGCTGGGCGCCTTGGGTCTGGGTGGGGCGGCCGCCCTCGCGCAGTCGGTGCCGGACACCGCCACGCCGGCCGCGCCGGTCCAACCGTCCGACCCGGCGCTGCAGCTGGCGCCGATCCCGGTCACCGGCGCCGCGGCCGAGGAGCAGCCGGCCTGGACCGACAGCACCGACCGGGAGGAGCTGGACCAGCGCTTCGTGCGCAGCTGGACCGATCTCGGCCGCCGCGTCGACGCCGGGGTGAACTTCAACCGCGCCAATGACAGCATCAACATCCGCGGCCTGGACGGCGACCGGGTGCTGACCACGCTCGACGGCATCCGGCTGCCCTATCTGAACGACGGCGCCCGCGAGGTCCGCGGCGGGCTGCGCAGCTTCGATTTCGACTCCCTGTCCATGGTCGAGGTCATCCGCGGCGCCGATTCCAGCCGCTACGGCTCGGGCGCGCTGGGCGGCGTGCTGGCGCTCCGCACCTTCGATCCGGAGGACCTGCTGATCGACGGCCAGGACTATGGCGGCATCGCCAAGTTCGGCTATCAGGGCGACGACGACAGCGTCGGCGGCAGTGCCGCGGTCGCCGGCCGCATCGCCACCGACACCTACCTCATGCTGCAGGGCGGCTTCCGCATCGGCCACGAGCTCGACAATCGCGGCAACGTCGGCGGCTATGGCGCCGACCGCACCAAGCCGAACCCGGACGACTACAACCAGCAGAACATCCTGGTGAAGCTGGCGCATCATTTCGAGGGCGGCCACCGCCTGTCCTTCACCGGCGAGTATTTCCGCCGCCAGGACAACCTCGACATCCGGACCGACCAGGGGCCGGGCGAGAGCTACCTGATCGGCCATGACGACGGCATCGAGCGCACCGAGCGCAAGCGCGCCTCGATCGACTACGACTACACGGCGCCGAAATCGGGCGGCCTGCTCGACCAGGCGCATCTGACGCTGTACTGGCTGGCGACCGAGCGGCTCGACGGCAATGACGGGCTGCGCAGCGTCGATTCCCGCGCCTTCATCATCCCGGGCGACCCGTTCCAATACGGCTATCCCAGCGGCCGCTACGAGCGCCGGAACCGGATCGAGGAGACGCTGTGGGGCCTGAACGGCGAGGCCGGGAAGACGGTCGACCTGGCCGGGCTGCCGAACCGCCTGACCCTCGGCGGCGAGTACTACCACATCGGGGTCGAGCAGCATTCCGGCGGCGTCGACAACTGCCCGACGCCGCCGACCACGCGGCCGGCGATCTTCGGCCCGCGGCTGTGCGACTTCCTGCACAGCAACCAGGCCGACATGCCGGAGGTGCAGGGCAACACCGTCGGCCTCTATGCCGAGGACGAGATCGCGCTGCTCGACGGCCGGGTCAAGATCACCCCCGGCCTGCGCTTCGACTGGTACGAGCTGAACCCGCAGGAGACCGCGGCCTATCGCGACAATGCCAATGTCGGGCCGAATGGCGGCGACCTGCCGTCCTCGTCCTCCGACAGCGCGCTGTCGCCGAAGGTGCTGGTGTCGTGGCAGGCGCTGGAGGAGGTGACGCTCTACGCCCAATGGGCCAAGGGCTTCAAGGCGCCGACCGCCGACCAGCTGTACCTCAACTATGGCGGCGCCGGCACCTATCTCCGGCTCGGCAACCCGGACCTGAAGCCGGAGACCAGCAGCGGCTACGAGATCGGCGCGCGGCTCGGCGACGACGACCTCGGCGGCTCGATCACCTGGTTCGACAACTGGTACCGCAACTTCATCGACGCCGTCGATGTCGACCCCGAGAGCGTCGGCGTGCCGTCCGGCACCTATCCGCTCGGCGTCAGCGCCTATGAGAATAGGGCGCGGGTGCGGATCTACGGCATCGAGGCGGCGGCGCATTGGCGCTTCGGCGACGGCTGGCGCAGCTGGGCCTCGCTGGCCTGGGCCGTCGGCCGCGACGAGGGCGAGAAGGTCTATCTCAACTCGGTGCCGCCGCTGCGCGCCATCCTCGGCCTCGGCTACGACGCCGCCAGCTGGGGCGCCGACGCCTCGGTGACCATGGCGACCAAGCGCGACAAGGTCGAGGAGGACACCCAGTTCAAGGCGCCGGGCTACGCCATCGTCGACCTGACCGGCTGGTGGGAGCCGGAGCGGCTGAACGGCGTGCGCATCCAGGCCGGCGTGTTCAACCTGTTCGACCGGAAATACTACGACGCGCTGAACATCCCCGACGAGAACCGGGCCCAGCCGCTGCGCTACTACACCGAGCCGGGCCGCAGCGTGCGGCTGAACCTGACCTACAAGTTCTGAAGCGGCATCCTGCCGCCTGAGAGGGGCCGCCCTGGCGGCGGCCCCTCTCAGGCGCATCGCCTGTTCAGGTGTACCCGAGGGTGACGAGAAACATCCAATTCTGCTGATTCGAGATCTTGAGCAGAACCACCTCAAGTGAGTACGGCGAAGGTGGTTGATTCAGGTCTTCTATGTCTCCGCTCGTAAAGACCGATACGCCACCCAATTTTGCATTTTCTTCCGAATATGGAACAATGCTGAGAATTGATCCGCTCTTCGGATTGCCCTCGATGTCGGCGATAACAAGGTCGTACGGGCCTATATTGGCGTAGTAGCTTTGGGCATCATTCTCAGGCTGGCCGTTGACACCCGAGCCGTACAGATTGACATAGATTTTCGTATCGGTCGCATTCCTGACGATGACGTAGCAGCATCCGCCGGTGGCGAGCAGCTCCTTGATCGGGATCTGCCAGCCGTCGATGCCACGAAAGACCGAGTTCAGGGTCGCCTGGCTTTCCAGAATGTAGTCGACCAGCCGCGTCGGCCAGCTGGCCACGTATTTGGTATAGGTGTTGAACGTCGAGCCGCCCGAAGACTCGGTGGTGAGTGGCGTATTGATGGCAATATAGGTCTGGCTGGGAGAGCTGGAGCTCATATCGACGGCAAGTCCGGCGGTCGCGGTTCCGGATTCGAAGCTGTAGCTATCGATAACGTACTTGCTATTGGTGGGAATCAAGGCCTTCAGAACCTGCTCGATATAGCCGGGCAGCATCTTGCGGGCCTGCGACGGCGTGGCCTTGGACGGCCAGAACAGCGAGTCGACGCCCGACGGCACCAGGCACATGTCATAGAAGATCTGGAGCTTGCGCCAATCGGTCAGCACCATCTCCTCGATCGTGGCGATCTCCTCCTCGATCTGCTCGAAGGCCAGCAGGAGGCTCGCCTCCATCTGCGCGTATGTGTTGAACCCGGCGTCCTTCGGCTGCTGGCGTTCCGATTTCAGCTGGGTGCTGTTGAAGGCGGTCTGCAGCAGGTTGGCGACGGCCGAGATGCCGGTGGAAGCGAGCGTCTTGGCCATCGAGCTTTCTCCCCCCGTGGCGAGGCCGGCCCCGACATTCAGCGCCGTGTAGATGATGCCCATGACGAGTTGCTCCCATTTGAACTTGGCCTTCAGGGTGGTGGCGGGGGCCACCTGCAACTCCGCTGCAATGTCGTTGAGAACCAGGGACTGCGCCTGCGTCAGCTCCATCGCCACGAGCGACATCTGCTGAAACAGGTTCTGGACCGCCTGTGCCGCGGTCAGCTCGGCGACGAGCTGACTGACGACCTCGTCCCAGTCCGGGTATGGCGGTGGGCTGCCGTCCGGCGGATTGGGATTGGGGATCGCCAGGATCTGGGATTGAAAGTTGGCCAGCGGGGCGGCGAGATTCGTGTATTGCGGCCGCAGCCCGCCTGGTGGCGGTCCCCCGACCGTCTTGGTGCCCCCTCCGGAGACGGTGATCGTCTTCGTCGGCCAGAGCTGCTTTTCAATGTAGTCGTAGGTTGTCGAATTCAGTGTGGGGAAGGCGACGGGCGGCTGCGCGAGCAGCGTCTGAAGCGCAAGGCCGGGAAAGAACTCCCACTGCTGCCCTGGCGTCGGGCGGCCCTGGGCGTAAGGGGTCATGGTCAGCTGGGCGCCAGACTGCGGCGCGTCGCCCTGCATCGGCGCCGTCAGCGCGCAGGTGGCCTCATTCGCATTGGTGGCCAGGCTGACCAGAACGCCACGTTGCGAGACGATCCAGACCTGGTTGGCCGAAGGCGTGCTGGCGGTCAACGGGAACACCCAGACCGTGCCGTCGAGATCGCCGCTGGAATCAATGCCGGCCGTCAGCACCAGCTCGGAGTTCCAGGCATTCACAAGGCAGCCGGTCGCCGTCAGCTGCCAGGTCGACCCGTTGCCGAAGCCGACGCGCGGAGCAACGATGGCCTGGGTGCTCGTGGGCATGATGTCCAGCGAATGACCCGACTTCAGGCTGCCGGAGATCTTCATCGGCAGCGAGACGAGGAGGTCCTCGCCAGCCGGGCTCTGCAGGCTTTTGATCGTCGTCCACTGGTCGACCACGGTGTAGCAGGGAAGGATGCTCCACTGCTGCATCGTGGTGGGAGCCGTTCCCGGATAATCCTGACCATTGGTGGTCAGCACGGAACCGTTGCCGGGCGATCCTTCCACCGAGAGAACCTGGATCTGAGGCGGCGCGCTGCTGTTCCTGTTTGCCAGCCAGGCGGTATAGGACTCCTTTGTGGCGATCATTGCCGTCCCGCCCCCGCCCGACAGGATCACCCATTGCTGGATCTGCCCCGGGCCGATGGCCGCCAGGGTAACGGTTGAGCTGCTTTCATCCAGGGTGAGAAAGAGTTCCGAATTGATGGCGCTGCAGATGTATCCGTCCCAGCTGATCGACCACTGCTGGTTCCCGAAACTGGCTCCCCCCTTTTGCGGTGTTATTGTCGATGCCTGCAATTGCTGCTGCCAAAGCAGCAATGTGCCTCTCGAGTCACCCCAGGTATTATAGCATAAGACGTAAGGCGGATTCCAATTACCGGTCGTTGTAAGTTGAATGGCAAAATATTGAGACATAATATTCTCCTGTTACAGAGCCAAGAAAAACTATTGTCGCTGAAGGTCCGTTCTTTTGTTGGATAGACTGTCTGATGCCTGGATTGGCGTATGTGGTCCGGCTTACGGCGCCACGAATGCATAATATGGTATGACGAAAAATTGCGATCCCATAGATCCAAATTGGACCGATCGAGGGCGACGACAGCGTTGGCGGCGCCGACATCTCTCTCGACTCGGTGCCCGCCGCTGCGCGCCATCGTCGGTCTCGGCTATGACGCCGCCAACTGGGGCGCCGAGCCCGCGGTGACCATGGCGACCAAGCGCGACAAGATGGAGGAGGACACCCAGTTCAAGGCGGCCGGTCGAGTTGTAAACGCAATGTGCAATTGCTTTAATTCGCGATTTTGTTCGTGCTATGTTCTATTAACAAGGCGCACTCCGTTTCCACCCTGCAGCCCGCCGCACCGGCCTACGACCAGGCCGATGCCGAGCAGGCGGAGGCGATGCATCAGGCCACGATGACCGCCATCGGGGCCAATGACGCCGCCAAGGCCAGGGAGTTCGGGCTGGCCTTCGACCGGGCCGGCCGCGGCGTTCGCCGCACGCTGGCGCTCAAGCTCCACCTCGCCCGGAAGCGCCAGGAGATGGCGGAGAAGGCCGCTGTCCACGCCCGCGACAGCGCGGCGGCGAAGGAGACGCGCCGCCACCGGGTGGCCCGCGCCGTCGCCTGCTCGGTCGCCGCCAACCGCGACCTCGATGTCGGGACCTGCGAGGCGCAGATCGCCGCGATGTGGAAGCGGCTGGTCGACGACCCGGAGATCGATGCCGACCTCGCCCTCGCCGGGCATGCGCTGGAGGAGATCGTCTTCCATCTCTGCCGCGACATGCGCATCCGCCCCGACCCGGCCTGGATCGACCCGCAGTATTCCGGCACCGACTGGTTCGGACGGCGCCCGAGGGCGGAGGGCGACAAGCCGCCCGCGTCCTGGTGGCCCGAGGACGGCCCCGATGCCGGCCGCTACTGGCATCTCGAGGAGAGCGACAAGATCTCGGTCCGGGGCTGGTACGACATCGACACCGGCGAAAAGCTCGACCGCGCCCCCTGGCTGCTGAAACCGGGCGGCGGCTGACCGCCGCCGCACAAACCCTTGTGTGCCCGAGAGGCCGATGGCTTTGCCGTTCCCACCTGGCGGGAGAGGCAACGCGTCCGTGTCCTATGCCCTTGTCCGCTCCAGCAGGACGACCGGATGGTCCTTGTAGGTGAGGCGGCGGATCTCCTGATAGCCGCAGGCGCCGGCCAGGCGCAGCGACGGCGCGTTCTCCGGATCGATGATGCAGACGCTGCGGTCCCAGCCGCGGGCGTCGGCCCAGCCCAGGGCGGCACGGACCGCCTCGCCGGCCAGGCCGCGGCCCTGGGCCCAGGGCATCAGGATCCAGCCGCCCTCCGGCACGCCGTCGAATCCCAGTCCGCGGCGGAAATCGGCGAAGCCGACCTCGCCGACGAAGCGGCCGCCGGCGCGCTCGCGCACCGCCCAGTAGCCGAAGCCGAGCAGCCCCCACAGCCCGCCATAGCGCAGCAGCCGGGCCCAGCTCTCCTCGGCCGTCGAGGGCCGGCCGCCGATGAAGCGGGTCACCTCCGGATCCGCCCACATCGCGGCGAGGTCGTCGAAATCCTCCGCCCGGTGGGGGCGGAGGACCAGGCGTTCGGTCTCGATGGTGCTCACTTCTTGGTCACCAATCGATAATAAATCTGGTCGGTGGTGGCGCCGTTGACGTAGCCCTGCACCGACTTCGCCATCGCCACCTGGCTGACCGCCTGGAACATGATCACGATCGGCGACGAAGCCTGGACCTTGCGCTGCAGGTCGACATACATCGCGTCGCGCTTGGCGGCGTCGCGCTCCTTCAGCGCCGCATCGGTCTCGGCGCTCAGCTCCGGCACCAGCCAGTTGTTGCGCCAGGTGGTGGTGCTCTGCGGCGACCCGTCGGAATTGTCGACGTTGTAGGCGAAGGCGCCGGCGTTGGAATGCGGGTCCATGAAGTCCGGGCCCCAGTACAGCAGCACCGCCTCGTGGTTGCGGGCGCGGTACTTGGTGATCACCTGGCTGCCGGTGCCGGGCACCAGCTCCAGCGTGATGCCGGCCTGGGCGAAGGTCGATTGCAGCGACTGCGCGATCTCGGTGAAGGGCGGGCTGGAGATCACGTCCATCTTGATGGTCAGCCCGTCCTTGACGCCGGCCTCGGCCAGCAGCGCCTTGGCCTTGGCGACGTCCAGCTTGAACGGCGTGTCGTTCAGGGCGCCGGGGAAGCCCTCGGGCCAGAAGGCCTGGTGAATCTTCATCTGGCCGCGCAGGAAGCTCTTGGTCATGCCGTCATAGTCGACCAGGTACCGCACCGCCTCCCACAGCTTCGGGTTCTGCAGCGCCTCGGCCTTCTGGTTCAGGCTGAAGAAATGCACCGCGGCCTGCGGGTAGGTGCCGATGGCGATGCCGTCCTTGCCCTCCAGCGCCGCCACCTGGTCCGGCGTCAGGTCGCGCGCGATGTCGGCGTCGCCGGCCTCCAGCAGCAGGCGCTGGGTCGCCGGCTCGGCAACATGGCGGTAGATCACCGACTTCATCGCCGGGGCGCCGCGGAAATAGGCCGGGTTGGCGCGCAGCGCGATCGACTCGGCCGGCTTGTAGGCGCGCAGCGCGAACGGGCCGGTGCCGGCCGAGTTCTGGCCCAGCCAGGCATTGCCCAGATCGCCGTCCTTGGCATGCTCCATCACCGTGGTCTCGTCGACCACCGAGGCGGGGCGGGAGGCCAGGATGTTGAGCACGAAGCTGGGGGCGAAGCCGCCGCTGGTGGTGACCGTGACCTCGGCATCGCCGGTCTTGCGCACCATCTGCTCGACATTGTCCGGCGTCCAGCCCAGCTGGGTCAGGACGAAGGCCGGCGCCTTGTTCAGCTTGACCGTGCGGGCGAGCGAGAACACCACGTCCTCCGGCTGCAGCGGGTTGCCGCCCTGGAAGGTCACGCCCGGCCGCAGCTTGAAGATCAGGGTCTTGCCGTCGTCGGACACCGCCCAGCTCTCGGCCAGACCGCCGACCAGCGTCTGCATGTCCTCGGCCTCGTACTGCACCAGCCGGTCATAGGTGTTGGTGACGATCTCGCCGGAGGTGAACTCGTAGGCCTGGGCCGGGTCCAGGCTGACGATGTCGTCGATGTTCTTGGCCACCACCAGCGCGTCGGCCGGCGTCGCCGCGACCGCGGGAAGCGGCGCCAGCAGCGCCGCGGCGAGAAGGAAGGACGGTAGGGTCCGCATTCTTTGTCTCCCTGTTTGGTGTTCGCGAGTCCGTCAGCCGGCCAGCAGGGCCGGCACCAGCAGCGGGGCCAGCCAGCGGCCGCGCTCGGCGGCGGCCGTGTCGTAGCGGCCCTCGGCGTCCAGCACGTTGACCGTGCCCAGCACCCGCCCGTCATAGAGCACCGGAAAGTTCAGCACCGCGCCGCAGCCCAGCGAGCCGATCAGCTCATGGTCCGGGAACACCTCGGCGATCTCGGCCAGGGTGCGGCCCAGGAACACCTCGCGCCGGCCGATCACCTGGGCCGACCAGCGATTCTCCTGCATCGGCTTGCGGCCGGTGACCGGGTAGGAGGAGGCGTCGTTGGTGTAGACCCGCTCCGCCTCCGCCATGTCGGCGCGCAGCGCCATGATGGTGAACAGCCGGTGGCCCAGCAGCGCCCGGTAGGCGGCGTCGGCGGCGCGGTACAGCGCTAGCGGCTGGCCCGGCTCGGCCTGTGCCGCGGCCAGCGCCGCCACGGCCGTCCATATATGTGCTGATCGATCCACCCTGTCCCCCATCCGCGTCCCGGTGTTCGGGCGAGCCTAGGCGGAATTCCGCCGGCGGCAAGCGTCTTCCGATGGCCGGGAACGTTCCTTGACTCCGGTCCGATGCGGCCCGGAAGATGAGCCGACCCCGGGAGCCGACGCCCGGTTCCGTCCCGTGGTCTTGGACATAACAAACAGGGAGGGGAAAACGTGATCAAGCGTTTCACCCGCAACATACTCGCAGCGACGATCCTGGCCTGCGCCAGCCTGCCGGCGATGGCCGAGACGCCGAAGGACACTCTGGTCGAGGCCTGGCAGATCGACGACATCATCTCGCTCGACCCGGCCGAGATCTTCGAGTTCTCGGCGGCCGAGTACCAGGCCCAGGTCTATGAGCGGCTGATCGGCTACGACGTCAAGGACGTCAGCAAGATCCTGCCCGGCGTGGCCGAAAGCTGGACCGTCTCCGACGACGGCCTGACCTACACCTTCAAGATCCGCAGCGGGGTGAAGTTCCACTCCGGCAACCCGCTGACCGCCCAGGACGCGGCCTGGTCGCTGCAGCGCGCGGTGAAGCTGAACCTGTCGCCGGCCTTCATCCTCGGCCAGTTCGGCCTGACTGCGGAGAATGTCGACCAGGTGGTCACGGCGCCGGACGACCGGACGCTGGTGTTCAAGACCGACAAGGCCTACGCCCCGACCTTCGTGCTGAACTGCCTGACCTCGGGCGTCGCCTCGGTGATCGACAGCAAGGAGGCGATGGCCCATGCGGCGAACGGCGATTTCGGCCATGAATGGCTGAAGACGCATTCCGCCGGCTCCGGCCCGTTCAAGCTGTCGGCCTGGAAGCCGAACGAATCCCTGGTGTTCGACCGCAACGACGACTACTGGCAGGGCAAGGCGGCCTTCCGCCGCGTCTTCATCCGCCATGTGGCCGAGGCGGCGACCCAGATGCTGCTGCTGCAGAAGGGCGATGTCGACGTCGCCCGCAACCTCAGCGCCGAGCAGCTCAAGTCGCTGGACGGCAACCCCGACATCAAGCTCGAGAACTCGCCCAAGGGCTCGGTCTGGTATGTCAGCTTCAACACCACGCACCCGCCCTTCGACAAGCCGGAGGTGCGGCAGGCGCTGAAATACCTGATCGACTATGACGGCATGGCCAACAGCTTCATGCGCGGCATCGCGGTGAAGCATGAGGGCTTCATCCCGCAGGGCATGCTGGGCGAGATCGCCGACCAGCCGTTCAAGCTCGACGTCGCCAAGGCCAAGGAGCTGTTGGCCAAGGCCGGTCTGCCGGACGGCTTCAAGACCACCTTCGACGTCTGGAACGCCTCGCCCTCGATGGACATGGCGCAGTCGATCCAGTCGACCTTCGCCCAGGCCGGCGTGCAGATCGAGATCATCCCCGGCGACAACAAGCAGACCTTGACCAAGTACCGGGCCCGCAACCACGACATGTATATCGGCCGCTGGGGCACCGACTATCAGGACCCGAACTCCAACGCCGAGACCTTCGCCATCAACGTCGACAACGGCGCCGACGCCAAGTCGAAGACCCTGGCCTGGCGCAATGGCTGGCAGGACGCGGATATGACCAAGCTGGCGCAGAGCGCGGTGACCGAGCGCGACGGCGCCAAGCGGGCGAAGATCTATGAGGACCTGCAGCGCAAGCACATGGAGATCTCGCCCTTCGCGGTGATGTTCCAGCAGACCGAGGTGCCGGCCATGCGCAAGAACGTCGAGGGCATCACCTGGGGCCCGGCCTTCGACAGCAACTTCTACTGGACCGGCAAGAAGTCCTGATCGCGTGACGGCCACCGATCTCCAGCCGGCCCCGGCCCGGCCCGGCGGCATCCGCCGCCGGCGCCGGCGCGGGCTGGTTCTCCGCATCGCCGGGGTGGTCGCCTCGCTGGCGACCACCTTCTTCGGCCTGCTCCTCGTCACCTTCTTCATCGGCCGGGTGGTGCCGATCGACCCGGTGCTCGCCGTGGTCGGCGACCGGGCGCCGCGCGACGTCTATGAGAAGGCGCGGCTGGAGCTCGGCCTCGACAAGCCGCTGTGGGACCAGTTCGCCCGCTATGCCGGGGACGTGCTGTCGGGCGATCTCGGCACCTCGGTGCTGACCTCGCGCCCGGTGCTCGAGGATATCGCCCGCGTGTTCCCGGCGACGCTGGAGCTGGCGACGCTGGGCGTCCTGTTCGGCATCGTCTTCGGAGTGCCGGCGGGGGTGATGGCGGCGGTCCATCGCGGCCGATGGCCCGACCATCTCGTCCGCGTGGTCGGGCTGATCGGCTATTCGGTGCCGATCTTCTGGCTCGGTCTGGTCGGCCTGTTGCTGTTCTACGCCAAGCTCAGCTGGGTGGCGGGGCCAGGGCGGCTCGACGTGTTCTATGACGGCCTCGTAGATCCGGTGACCGGCGTGATCACGCTCGACGCCGCGCTGGCCGGCGAATGGGACGTGTTCTGGAACGCGATCGACCATTTGCTGCTGCCGGCGGCGCTGCTCGGCTATTACAGCCTCGCCTATATCAGCCGGATGACGCGGTCCTTCATGCTCGACCAGCTGCGCCAGGAATACGTCACCACGGCGCGGGTCAAGGGCGTGTCGGAGCGGGCGGTGATCTGGCGCCATGCCTTCCGCAACATCCGGGTGCCGCTGCTGACCGTGGTCGCGCTGTCCTATGCCGGGCTGCTGGAGGGGGCGGTGCTGACCGAGACGGTGTTCGCCTGGCCGGGCCTCGGCCAGTACATCACCAACTCCCTGCTCAACGCCGACATGAACGCGGTGCTCGGCGGCACCATCGTGGTCGGCGCCGTCTATATCGGGCTGAACATGCTGTCCGACCTGATGTACCGCGTGCTGGACCCGAGGGCGCGATGACCGACCTGACGTCCCCACGCCCCGAGACCTGGCGCGGCTGGCTGCTGTCCGACACGCCGCAGTCGCGCGGCCAGGCCCGGCTCGGGCGGTTGTACCTGCTGTGGCTCGGCCTCGCCCGCAATCCGCTGGCCATGGTCGGCCTCGTCATCGTGCTGGCGCTGCTGGTCGCCGCCGCGATCGCGCCGATCCTGGCGCACCAGTCGCCGATCGAGCAGGACCTGGCGGACCGGCTGCAGCCCTTCAGCGCCGCGCATTGGCTCGGCACCGACGAGCTCGGCCGGGACATCTGGTCCCGCATCATCTACGGCACCCGGCTGACCCTCTTGATCGTCGTGCTGGTGGCGATCACCGCGGCGCCGGTCGGGCTGCTGATCGGCACCGTCTCCGGCTATCTCGGCGGCTGGGTCGACGCGGTCTTGATGCGGATCACCGACATCTTCCTGGCCTTCCCGAAGCTGATCCTGGCGCTGGCCTTCGTCGCCGCGCTCGGCCCCGGCATCGAGAACGCGATCATCGCCATCGCCATCACCTCCTGGCCGCCCTATGCCCGCATCGCCCGGGCCGAGACGCTGACCATCCGCAACGCCGACTTCATCAGCGCGGTGCGGCTGCAGGGCGCCTCCAGCGCCCGCATCGTCGCCCGGCACGTGGTGCCGCTGTGCCTGTCCTCGGTGATCGTCCGGGTCACGCTCGACATGGCCGGCATCATCCTGACCGCGGCGGGCCTCGGCTTCCTCGGCCTCGGCGCCCAGCCGCCGCTGCCGGAATGGGGGGCGATGATCTCCAAGGGCCGCAGCTTCATCCTCGACCAATGGTGGGTCGCGACCATGCCCGGCATCGCCATCTTCGTGGTCAGCCTGGGCTTCAACCTGCTGGGCGACGGGCTGCGCGACATCCTCGACCCGAAGCAGGGCGGGCAGTCATGAGTGCGGGGGGCGTGAGCCGCCCGCTGCTGGAGGTCGAGAACCTCTCGGTCACCTTCGACACCGCCAAGGGCCCGGTACGAGCCGTGCGCGGCATGGGCTTCACCCTCGGGCGCGAGAAGCTGGGCATCGTCGGCGAAAGCGGCTCCGGCAAGTCGATGACCGGCCGCGCGATCCTGCGCCTGGTCGGCCCGCCCGGCCGGGCCCAGGCCGACCGGCTGGTGTTCGACGGCATCGACCTGCAGCGCCAGAGCGAGCGGCAGATGCGCGCCATCCGCGGCCGTCGCATCTCGATGGTGATGCAGGACCCGAAATTCTCGCTCAACCCCGTGGTCACCGTGGGCGAGCAGGTGGCCGAGGCCTACCGCATCCACAAGCGCGCCTCCGCCCGCGAGGCCAAGAGGCGGGTGCTGGAGATGTTCGAGGCGGTGCGCATCCGCGACCCGGAGCGGGTCTGGGGCCTGTATCCGCACGAGGTCTCGGGCGGCATGGGCCAGCGCATCATGATCGCGATGATGCTGATCCCCGACCCGGACCTGCTGATCGCGGACGAGCCGACCTCGGCGCTGGACGTCACCGTGCAGATGCAGGTGCTGGCGATCATCGACGACCTGGTGACCCAGCGCGGCATGGGGCTGATCTTCATCAGCCACGACCTGAACCTGGTCGCCAGCTTCTGCGACCGGATCCTGATCATGTATGCCGGCCGGGTGGTGGAGAGCTGCCGGGCGGCGGAGCTGCACCAGGCCAAGCACCCCTACACCCGCGGCCTGCTCGAATCGCTGCCGCAGATCGGCGACACCCGGCCGTTCCTGCCGGTGCTGCAGCGCGACCCGGCCTGGCTGGAGGCGTGACGATGGATGCGATGATCACGATCACCGGGCTGGACGTCGTGTTCGGCGACACCCATGCCGTGCGCGACGCCTCGCTCACCGTGGCGCGGGGTGAGAGCTACGGCCTGGTCGGCGAAAGCGGCTCCGGCAAGTCGACCATCCTGCGCGCCTTGTCCGGCCTGAACTGGGACTGGACCGGCCGGATCGCGGTCGACGGGCGGGAGCAGGGGCGGCGCCGCGACAAGGGCTTCTTCAAGCTGTGCCAGATGGTGTTCCAGGACCCCTATGGCTCGCTGCATCCGCGCCAGACGGTGGACGCGACGCTGATGGAGCCGCTGGCGATCCATGGCTTCGACAACCGCGACGCCCGGGTCGAGCGGGTGCTGCAGGAGGTCGGGCTCGGCCCCAGCTTCCGCTTCCGCTATCCGCACCAGCTGTCGGGCGGGCAGCGCCAGCGCGTCGCCATCGCCCGGGCGCTGGTGCTGGAGCCGCGGGTGCTGCTGCTGGACGAGCCGACCTCTGCGCTCGACGTCTCGGTGCAGGCGGAGATCCTGAACCTGCTGAAGCGGCTGCGGGCCGAGCGCGGGCTGACCTATCTGCTGGTCACCCACAACCTCGCCGTGGTGTCGGTGATGTGCGACCGGCTGGCGGTGATGAATCGCGGCCGCATCGTCGAGACCCTGACCGCGGCGCAGCTGCATGACAGCACCGTGACCCAGCCCTACACGGCCCAGCTCCTCGAGGCCAGCCGCGGCTACGACCGCGCCGCCGCCGACCGGATCGAGGATTTCGCGGCGTGACGGCCGGGGGCGCGGAGATCCCGCGCCCCCGGCCCCGGGCTCACTGGCCGAGCTTGGCGACCTGCGCGTCGGACAGCTGCACCATCTTGCCGTCCTGCCAGGCGTAGAGGACGTAGTTGCTGCCGGCGGGGTCGCCCTTGGCGTCGAAGGTGAGGGGGCCGATCACCGTGTCATAGGCGCTGCCGTCATGCAGCGCCGTGGCGACCTTTTCGCCGTCGACCGATCCCGCCTTCTTGGCCGCCGCAGCCCAGGCCTGGACGGCGGCGTAGGTGTAGAGGGTATAGCCCTCCGGCTCGTAGCCCGCGGCGCGGAACTGGGCGACGGCCTCCTTGGCCCCCGGCTGGTCGCGCGGCTCCGGCCCGAAGGTGACCAGGGACCCCTGGCCGGCCGCGCCGGTGATGGCCCAGAACTCCTGCGACACGGTGCCGTCGTCGGACAGGAACTGCGCTTTCAGCCCCTGGTCGCGCATCTGGCGCAGGATCAGCCCGGCCTCGTTGTGCAGCCCGCCGAAGAAGACGGCGTCGACATTGGCCGCCTTCATCTTAGACACCACGGCCGAGAAGTCGCGCTCGCCGACGGTGATGCCCTCGTACAGCACCTCGGTCAGGCCGAGGCCGTTCATCCGCGCCTTGGTCGCATCCGCCAGGCCTTTGCCATAGGTGGTCTGGTCGTGCAGGACCGCGACCTTGCGGCCCTTGTAGGCGCTGGCCAGGAACTTGCCGGCGACGTCGCCCTGCTGGTCGTCGCGGCCGCAGGTGCGGAACACGGTCTTGATGCCCTGCTCGGTCAGCTGCGGGTTGGTCGAGCCCGGGGTGATCTGCAGCACGCCCTCCTCGGCATAGACGGTCGAGGCCGGGATCGAGACCGAGGAGTTGTAGTGGCCGATCACCGCGGCCACGCCCTCATCCACCAGCTCGTTCGCCGCCGCCACACCCTGGCGCGGGTCCGAGGCGTCATCGCCATAGACCAGCGCGACCTGTTCGCCATTGACGCCGCCGGCGGCGTTCAGGGCCTTGACCGCGGCCTCGGCGCCGCGGCGGTACTGCTCGCCCACCGAAGCGTTCGGGCCGGTCAGCGGCCCGGCGACGCCCAGCTTGACCTCGGCCATCGCCGGGGCCTGGACGGCGAGTGCGCCGAGGGCCGCGGTCGCCAGCAGGGTGATCGCAAAACGTGCTTTCAAAGCATCTCTCCTTGATTCGGCAGAGGCCGTCTGTGTTATCGGGACTGACGGCTGTTCGATCTTGAATTATGGCTACAGCCGTAAGCCGGGTGTCGCAGGTAGTGGCCGTAGAGCCGGGCGCTCGGCTCAGAGCGAGAAGTCGGCGGCGACCAGGCCGATGGCGCCGGTCAGCTGGATGTGGAAGTCGGAGACGCCGTCGCCATTGACGTCGCCGGCGATGGTGGTGACGCCGCCGACGATGGAATAGCGCAGCTCGCCGGCGTGATGGGTGTAGAGGCCGCTGCCGATGAAGCGGAACGCCTGGTCGCCGGCGGCGCCGGTGTTGGCGTCGATCCCCATCAGGTCGATGCGGTCGCCCTGGGCATGGCTGAAATCGGTGATCCGGTCGGCGGCGCCCCCGACCGGGCTCTGCGCCGCGCTGCCATAGACGAAGCGGTCGGCCCCGGCACCGCCGGTGAGCGTGTCCTTGCCGCCGGCGCCGGTGAGGACATCGTTGCCATTCCAGCCCTGCAGCACATTGGCGCCGGTGAGGACATCGTTGCCATTCCAGCCCTGCAGCACATTGGCGCCGGTGTTGCCGACGAGGTTGTCATTGCCCTGGCTGCCCGAGAGATTCTCGATCCCGGTGAGCCTGTCGCCCTGGGCCTCGCCGCCGCTGCCGGTGCCGGAGGCCAGGTTGACCACGACCCCGATCGAACCGGTGTAGTAGCTGGCGGTGTCGCTGCCGGCGCCGCCGTCGAGCGCATCCGCCCCGGCGCCGCCGCGCAGCACGTCGGCGCCGTTCCAGCCCTGCAGCACGTTGGCGCCGCCATTGCCGGCGAGGATGTCGTTGCCCTGGCTGCCGGAGAGGTTCTCGATGCTGATCAGGATGTCGTCCCGGGCCTCGCCGCCGCTGCCGGTACCGGAGGCGAGGTCGACCGTGACCCCTGCGGTGCCGTTGTAGTAGCTGGCGGTGTCGGTGCCGGCGCCGCCCTCCAGCACATCCGCCCCATACCCGCCGCGGAGCACGTCGTTGCCGCCGCCACCCACCAGGGTGTCGTCACCGGTCATGCCGCTCAAGGTGTTGGCCCCGGCGTCGCCGCTCAGGCTGTCGTTGAACTGGCTGCCGCCGAGATTTTCGATGCCGGTGAGGCTGTCGCCGCTGGCGTCGGCGCCCTGGCCGCTTCCGGTGGCCAGATCGACGATCACCCCTTCGAAGGTATCGAGATCCCCACCGTAATACGCCGTGTCTATGCCCTCGCCGCCGTCGAGCTGGTCGGCCGCGAAGCCCAGGCCGCCCTGGAGCATGTCGTCACCGGCGCCGCCCACCAGCTGGTCGCTCCCCTCGGCTCCGCCGAGGGTGTCGTTGCCGCCGAGGCCGGAGAGGATGTCGTCGCCGTCGCCGCCATAGAGATCGTTGGCGGCACCCGATCCGGTCAGCTGGTCGTAGCCGAAGCCGATGACGACGATGTTCTCGATGTCGGCACCGATGGCGTCGCCTTCCGCCTGGTCGCCTTGCCCGGTGCCGCCGATCGTCACGATGACACCGTCGAAGCCGTAATACATGATGGTGTCGTTGCCGTCCCCGCCGCTCAGCGTGTCGGCGCCGTTGCCGCCGGCGAGGACATCGTCGCCGCCCTCTCCGAACAGACGATCGTTGCCGTCCGTGCCCGACAGATCATTGCCGCCCGCCGATCCGATCAGCCAATCGTCGAAGTCGGATCCCGTGACGTTCTCGACATCGAGCCCGACCCGATCGCCTTCGGCATCGCCGCCGCGCGACACGCCCCCGATCTTCACCGTCACCGGACCGGAGCCGTTGTATCCCACCGTATCGATGCCGGCCCCGCCGCTGAACTGGTCGGCCCCGGCTCCGCCGACCAGGCTATCCCAGCCGTCGCCCCCGTTGAGGACGTCGTCGCCGGCGCCGCCCTTAAGGTAGTCTTGGCCATCCAGGCCGGAGAGGGCGTCGTTGCCGTCGTTGCCGGAGAGGTCGTTGTCTTCGGCAGAGCCCGTCAGGATATCGCGGGCGCTGCTGCCGATGATCCCCTCGATGTCGTCGCCAAGCACGTCGCCTGCGGCATCGCCACCCGAAGCGCTGCGGGTGCTGAGATTGACGGTCACACCGGCAGCGCTGTCGGAATAGTCGATGATGTCACGGCCGGTGCCGCCGAACAGCGTGTCCGCCCCGTCGCCGCCGTGCAGCACATCGTCACCGTGGCCGCCATCCAGCTGATCATTGCCGGCCAGGCCGTCGATGGTGTCGCCGTCGTCCGTGCCGACGAGGATGTCGTTGCCGTCCGTACCGATGATCGGTGCCATGGTTGCCTCTTTCTGAATGGGGGAGGAGGGCCGTTGCCCTCAGAGACGGTCTCTCAGAAGTCGACGCAGGTCTGGGACAGGGTCAGGCCGACCGATTGCTGGTGGAACCGGGCCTTGTAGGCGGCCCGGATCTCGGACAGGCGGGTCAGCGTGTCCGGCGCCAGGATCATCACGATGTAAGACGGCTCGTGCACGATCTGCCTGGTCTCGCTGTCGCGCCATTGGCCGCTGGCCTCGAACACCGTCAGCCCGTCCGGGAAGCGCGGCGTGACCTCGCCGCCCAGGAAGTCCGACCACTGCGCGTCGGAGACCGTGCCCTTGCCTTCGATGTTGCGGCCGAACAGCAGCTCGGCCTCCAGGCTGCCGGTGCCGCCGACGGTCTGGCACAGCGCCGGAGTGCTCTGCGCGTCCTGCGCCCGGGCCGTGGCGCCCGCCAGCAGGACGACGGAGATCAGCGCGGCACAAAGTCGTGTCGCCATGGTGTGTCCTCGTCTCTTGGCCCTGCCGGAAAGGCGGGCCATCATCGGTTCATGGAGGGGTCGGATGCGGATCGGACGGCGAAGCGGCGCCGCTAGTCCGGGCCGGTCGGCATCGGTCGGGACTCCGGGGCCGGGCAGATCCCCGGCGGGATGCACCAGACGTCCTCGATCCAGGCGACCGTCTCCGCCGCCGGTGTGGTGCCGGACCAGGCGTCGGGCGCCAGGTCCAGGCGCAGGCAAGGCCGGTCCCCGGTCGACCGATTGTCGTTGGCGGCATCGCCGCCGGAAAGGACAGGCATCGAGTGCTCCTGACTCGCGGCCGGGCACGGCCGCTCCGCCGGTTGCCGCATGCGGCCGGCGCAGTGTCGGAAGATCCCCGTTCAGATCCCGCGCCGCGGCGCGGCTTCGGCCGCGCTTCACCACTGCCGGCTTGCCGCCGGGGCACGGGATCGACTGTGGGCATTGTCCCGGGATGGGAAAAATCTCTCAATCCCCGAGGATTGGGGGATTGCCCGGCGGCCGAGGCTACGGGTCGAGCAGGCCGAGGCCGAGGGCGTTGGCCACCGCCTCGCTGCGGCTGGTCGCCCGCAGCTTGCGCATCGCCGAGGCGACGTATTCGTTGACGGTGTGGACCGACAGGGCCAGGCGCCGCGCCGCCTGCTTGCTGGAGTCGCCGCGCGCGACCCAGGCCAGGCAGTCGCGCTCGCGCGGCGCCAGCAGCGACGGTCCGTCGCCGCCGTTGCGCGCGCCAGCCGCGGCGAGCCGGTCCCGGATCTTCAGCGCCCGGCCGATATGCGGGCCGAGATGCTGCAGCAGCCGGACCTCCTCGTCGCCCCAGTCGGGGCGGCGCCGCGACCGCCACAGGGACAGGTGGGTGCCGAGGCCGCGCCGGTCGACATCGACCCAGTACAGGCCGCTGTGCCGATCCTGCGGCCGGGCATAGTCGTTGTAGAATTCGGTGCGGGTGAACGCCCGATCGGGCATCAGCATCCGGTCGACGAACACCGCCGGCAGCTGCGGCAGCATCGGCAGGATCGGCCAGGTCTGGTGATAATGCGCGTTGTAGAACGGGACGTAGCCGGGATCGGACTGGATCCGGATCGCCGCATCGGTCGGCATCGGCGTGCCGGTCGGATGCAGCGTCACGGCGGAGTCGCTGCCGAGCAGCCGGGCCAGGCGGCCCAGCACCGATCCCCAGTCATCCTCGCCCAGCGCGGCGTCATAGGACTGGCTGATCAGGCCGGTCAGCGCGCGTCCGTCGATCGCGCCCTGAAGCTCAGGCATCGAGCAGGCCGAGGCTGAGGGCGGTCGCCACCGCTTCGCTGCGGCTGGTCGCCCGCAGCTTGCGCATCGCCGAGGCGACATATTCGTTGACGGTGTAGACCGACAGGGCCAGGCGCTGGGCCGCCTGCTTGCTGGAGGCGCCGCGGGCGACCCAGGCGAGGCAGTCGCGCTCGCGCGGCGCCAGCAGCGACGGCGCGTCGCCGCCCCGTGTGCCCGTCGCGGCGAGCCGGCCCTGGATCTTCAGCGCCCGGCCGATATGCGGGCCGAGATGCTGCAGCAGCCGGACCTCCTCGTCGCTCCAGTCGGGGCGGCGCGGCGACCGCCAGAGCGAGAGATGCGCGCCCAGGCCCAGCCGGTCGAAATCGACCCAGTACAGGCCGCTGTGGCCGTCCTGCGGCCGGATGTAGTCGTTGTAGAACTCGGTGCGGAGAAAGTCGTCCTGCGGCACCAGCATGCGGTCGACGAAGACCGGCTGGGCCTGCAGCTGCTGCATCATCGGCAGGATCGGCCAGGTCTGGTGGTAATGGGCGTTGTAGAGCGGGATATAGGCCGGATCGCAGCCGACGCGGATGGCGACGTCGGTCGGCATCGGGGCGCCGGTCGGGTGCAGCGCCACCGCCTCGCCGCCGAGCAGCGCCAGCATCCGGCGCAGCACCGCCGCCCAGTCCTCGTCGCCGAGGGCGGCGTCGTAGGTCTGGCCGACCAGCTGGGCGATAGCGCGGTCATCCGGCATGGCGAAGCAGGGCAAGGACGCAGCAAACCGCCGGCGCTGTGCCGGCGGTTGGCCGAGACTATAGCAGATCTGGGATCGTTTGACGGCTCTTGCCGAAGCCGCGCGCCGCGCCTTCAGTGCAGGGTCAGCAGCAGCACTGCCGCCGACAGGGCCGTGCCGCCCGTGACCGCCGCGAAGCCCGGGCCGGCGCGCCACAGCAGCACCGCGATCAGACCGAAGGCCGCCATCAGAACCGGATTCATCTGCACCTCCCACCCCAATGGCGATCCCGCATCGCGCCCGGCGGCCGCACCACAATCAGAACAGAATTTGCGTCGAATTGTTTCCATCTCGGCGCAAAAAACCGGAATTTGCGGCGGGCGCACCGCGCGACACTCCACGGCAAGGGTCGCGGATTGTGGCGTTTGCCTCAATCCCCGAGGATTAGGGGATCACCTGCCGAGCAGGTCGAGCACCAGCGCCTTGGCCACGGCCTCGCTCCGGCTGGTCGCCGCCAGCTTGCGCATCGCCGTTCCGATGATGTCGTTGACCGCATGGATCGGCAGCGCGAGCTGGCGCGCGATCTCCTTGCTGGAGGCGCCGCGGGCGATCCCGGCCAGGCAGTCGCGCTCGCGCCCGGTCAGCTCCGCGGCGCCCTGCACCAGCTCGGCCGCCGCCCGATGGGCCGCGCTGGCGCCGAGGCGGCGCTCGATCTCCAGCGCCTGCTCGAGATGCGGGGCCAGCTGGTGCAGCAGGCGCAGCTGCGCCGGCTCCCACTCCGGCTGCCGGCGCGAGCGCCAGACCGAGATCAGGGCCGGGGTGGCCCCGCCGCCCTGCCGGTTGCGGGCCAGCCAGGACAGGCTGGCATGCTGGTCCTGCGGGGTCAGGAAGTCGGTGTAGAACTCGGTCCGGACATAGTCCCGGTCGGCCAGCAGCATGCGGTCGACGAAGACCGACCCGCCGGGCAGCCGCGGCAGCCAGGACCGGATCGGCAGGACGGTGTGGTAGTGGGCGCCGTACAGCCCGACATAGGCGAGGTCGATGCCGCTCACCAGCACCTGCACCGCCTGCCCGGGCGCCTGGGGGCGCTGCAGCACGGCCGCCTGGCCGCCGAGCATCCGCGCCAGGCCGCCCAGCACCCTGGTCCAGTCCTCGTCGCCGGCCGCGGCGTCGTAGATCTGGCCGATCAGGTCGAGGAACTGGTGCTCGTCCGGCATGGCGGGCATGGCGATGGGCGGCTTCGGCCGGGGGCCGGGCGGCGTGTTATAGCACGGCCGCCGGCCCCCGCCCCCTGTCGTCCCGGCGCGGCCGCTATTCCCCGGCGGCGGGGCTGGAGGCGAGCTCGGATCTGAGCCGCGCCGCGCCGAAGGCGACGCCCCGCCGCTCCGGCCCGAAGGCGATCAAGAGCGCGATCACCACCGCCACCACGCCGGTCACCCAGGCCATGGCCAGGGCGTAGTCGTTGCCGTTGGTGACGGCGATATGGGTCTGCAGGGTCAGGTTGATCGCCGCCAGCAGGTTGCCGGTCTGGTAGACGAAGCCGGGGAAGGTGCCGCGCGCCTCCTCCGGCGACAGCTCGTTCAGATGGGCCGGGATCACGCCCCAGGCGCCCTGCACCGCGACCTGCATCAGGAAGGCGCCGGCGGCCAGCAGCACCGGGCCGGACGAGAAGGCCCAGAGCGGCAGGGCCGGCAGGGCCAGCAGCGCCGCGATCACGATCACCCGGCGCCGGCCGAAGCGCTCCGACAGCATGCCGCAGGCGATGCCGCCGATGATGGCGCCGATGTTGTAGACGATGGCGATCAGGCTGACCTCGTGCGGGCCCATGCCGTGCTGGACCTTGAGGAAGGTCGGGTAGATGTCCTGGGTGCCGTGGCTGAAGAAGTTGAAGGCGGTCATCAAGAGGATGGCGTAGATCCCGAGCCGCCAGTGCCGCCGCAGCGTGTCGCCCAGCGAGATGCCCTCGCGCGTCGTCCTGGTCTCGGTCCAGGACGGCGATTCCGGCACGCTGCGGCGGATGTACAGCACCAGCAGCGCCGGCAGCACGCCGATCATGAACATGCCGCGCCAGCCGATCGAATCGTAGAACAGGCCGTAGACGACCGAGGCCAGCAGGTAGCCGGTCGGGTAGCCGGCCTGCAGCAGGCCCGAGACGAAGCCGCGCGAGCGGACCGGCACCGTCTCCATGGTCAGCGAGGCGCCGACGCCCCATTCGCCGCCCATGGCGATGCCGTACAGCATGCGCAGGACCAGCAGCACGGTGAAGGTCGGGGCGAAGCCCGAGGCGAATTCCAGCAGCGAATAGGCCAGCACGTCGACCATCAGCGTCGGCCGGCGGCCGAAGCGGTCGGCGGCGCGGCCGAACAGGAAGGCGCCGAGCGGCCGCATCGCCAGGGTCAGCGTCACCAGCCAGGAGGTGGTCTCGGCGCCGGTGCCGAACTCCTGGCCGATGTCGGTCAGGATGAAGACGAGGAGGAAGAAGTCGAAGGCGTCGAGGGTCCAGCCGAGGAAGCTGGCGACGACGACGCTCCGCTGCTGGGCAGTCCATCCCTGCATGTCGGGCCTCTGAGCCATGGCAGCGCCGGGCCGCGCCCCTTCCCTTCGCCCCCGTCGCCTGGCGTCAGCTTCCCCCCGCTCCGGCGCCCGCGTCTCGCGCCGATCGGGCATGGCTCATGTGCCGGAACGGCCCCTCAGTCGGTCGGCATCTTGTCGATGCCGCCATGCGCGGCCGACCAGGAGACCGGGTCGTGCAGGAATTTCTCGACCTCGGCCAGCGTCTTCGGGTCGAAATGGTTGCCGGCCTTGCAGACCTCCAGCACGTCCCACCAGGTCGCCAGCCCGTGCAGCTCGACCCCGATCGATTCGAAGAACTTCGGCGTGTCCTTGAAGATGCCGTAGTTGAACACGACGAAGACATGCTCGACCACCGCGCCGGCGTCGCGCAGCGCCTGGCAGAACTTGGCCTTGCTGCGGCCGTCGGTGTTCAGATCCTCGACCAGCAGCACCCGCTGGCCCTCGGTCAGCACGCCCTCGATCTGGGCGTTGCGGCCGAAGCCCTTCGGTTTCTTGCGGACATACTGCATCGGCAGGGCCAGGCGGTCGGCGATCCAGGCGGCGTAGGAGATGCCGGCGGTCTCGCCGCCCGCCACCGCGTCGATCTTCTCGAAGCCGATCTCGCTCAGGATCACCGAGGTGGCGAAGTCCATCAGCACGCCGCGGATGCGGGGGAAGGAGATCAGCCGCCGCGTGTCGGTGTAGACCGGGCTGGCCCAGCCCGAGGTGAACTTGTAGGGCGTCTCGGCGTTGAAGCTGACCGCGCCGGCCTCGAGATAGGCCTGGGCGGTCAGGCGGGCGATGGTCTTGCGGTCGGGGAAGCTGGTCGAGAGGATCATGGCGCGCTCCGGCGGATTTGGGCTGTCTTAGGGCCGGGGCAGCCATCCGGCAAGCAGGCTTGCGGACGAAACCACGCACGGCCATGATCCGGCCGCCGCTGCAGGACGCCCCGCCATGACCGACCGCCTGACGATCCGCCGCCCCGACGACTGGCACCTGCATCTGCGCGACGGCGCCATGCTGCGCGCGGTGCTGCCGCACACGACGGCGCATTTCGCCCGCGCCATCATCATGCCGAACCTGACGCCGCCGGTGGTCACCACCACCGACGCCCGGGCCTATCGCGACCGCATCCTGGCGGCGCTGCCCGACGGCGCGCGCTTCACCCCGCTGATGACCGCCTACCTGACCGAGGGCACCGACCCCGACGACCTCGCCCGCGGCCACTCGGAGAGCGTGCTGACGGCGGTGAAGCTGTACCCGGCCGGCGCCACCACCAACTCGCATGGCGGGGTGCGCGACCTGGCCAAGGTCCGGCCGGTGCTGGAGCGGATGCAGGCGATCGGCCTGCCGCTCTTGGTGCATGGCGAGGTGGTCGATCCGGAGATCGACATCTTCGACCGCGAGGCGGTGTTCATCGAGCGCCACCTGCAGCCGATCCGCGCCGACTTCCCGGAGCTGCGCATCGTGGTCGAGCATGTCACCACCCAGGACGGGGTCGATTTCGTGCTGGCCCAGGGTGACGGCCTGGTCGGCGCCACGATCACGCCGCAGCACCTGGTGCTGAACCGCAACGACCTGCTGGTCGGGGGGGTGCGGCCGCACTATTACTGCCTGCCGGTGGTCAAGCGCGAGCGCCACCGCCTGGCGCTGCGGGCCGCGGCGACCTCGGGCGACCCGCGCTTCTTCCTCGGCACCGATTCCGCGCCGCATCCGGTGCACGCGAAGGAGACGGCCTGCGGCTGCGCCGGCGTGTTCAACGCCCGGGTCGCGGTCGCCTGCTACGCCCAGGTGTTCGAGGAGGAGGGGGCGCTGGACCGGTTCGAGGCCTTCGCCGCCCTGAACGGCCCGGCCTTCTACGGCCTGCCGGTGAACGAGGAGACCGTCACCCTGATGCGCGGCGCCGAGGATCTGCCGGAGCGGCTGCCGGTGCCGGACGGCGACGACGTCCACATCTTCCGCGGCAAGACCGTGCCGGGCTGGCGGGTGGAGGCGTAGCAGAGCCATCCCATGATTGACCCCGAGGCATTCCACGACGCGCCGATCGTCCGTCTCTCTTCGGAGGGCGATACGGTTCACATCGAGGTCGAGGAATTTGCGCTGTCCTCGGTGGAGATGTGCCCGCCATCGCGCATCTCGATCCGACATTGCCGGGAGATCCTGCGGGACGGCGTCCCGGTCTCGGAAATGACGGCGGAATCCGAAGACGGCGAGATCTACGGGATCGACCGGGATGCGGGCGGCGTCACGCTCTCGATCATCTGGTCCAGATACGAACCACATGCCGAGTGGAGCGTGACCTATAGGCTCGTCGGAGCCCGCCTGGACGTCACCACCCTATGGTCAACCGGGGAACCTTCCGTCCCCGAAGACATCGACTGACCCGGTCCTCCGAGGCGGCGGTCAGAGCCGGCGGAACACGACGCTCAGATTGTTCGCCGGCATTTCGGTGACGGCGGGGCCGGAGAAGCCCGCCGCAGCGGCGAGGGCGGCGACGGCCTCCAGCTCCCGCAACCCCCAGGCCGGGTCGCGCTGCCGCAGGTCGCGGTCGAAGGCCTCGTTGCTCGGCGCCGTGGGAACGCCGGCGCGGCGATACGGGCCGTAGAGATACAGCGGGCCGCCCGGCGGCAGGATGGCCACGGCGCCGCGCATCAGCCCCTCGGTCGCGGCCCAGGGCGAGATGTGGATCATGTTGATGCACAGCACCGCGTCGGCGGTCGAGACCGGCCAGGACGCTGCTGCGGCGTCGAGCGCCAGGGGCGGGCGCAGATTGGCCAGGCCGCTCTCCGCCGCCCAGGCCGCGATGCTGTGCCGGGCCTCCGGATTCGGATCGGATGGCTGGAACACCAGCCCCGGCAGCGCCCGCGCGAAGTGCAGGCTGTGCTCGCCGGAGCCGCTGGCGATCTCCAGCACCGTGCCGGTTCGGGGCAGCACGCCGCGCAGCACGGCGAGGATCGGGTCCCGGTTGCGCGCTGCCGCGGGCGCCTGCTGGCGGTGGTCGGTCATCATCCTCTCCGTCGCGTTTTGCCTACATCCCTGGTCGACGCGGCATCATCGTTTCCCCATGGCTAACCTGGTTGCGCGGCGCAGCATCGCGCCGGGCGAAGAGGGGCATGTCTCGCTCCAATGTCTCAACAGCCGGCCACACCCATCTCACTGTCGATGGTCGTTCACGCTATGGATTCCGCGGGCCTGACTTGCCGGTGGCGTCCTGGAACATCGCCTTCAGGTAGGAGTCTGCATCCGCTCTCAGGATCACAGCGAGCCGAGTCTGCCAGTCCGCGATGGAAGTCGCTGTTATGGTCGCCGATCGTGTGGTGGATCTACGTGCCCATTCAACTTCTCCTTGCAATTCTGTTAATCCAAACAGAGAGACCTGTGTGCTCATGAGCCGTTTTTGGTATGAAAAGAGGGACAATAGGCCAGTGGCCAGTGTTGTTAGGACGCCGATGATCGTTATGATCGTGGATATTGTCTCGGAACTATCTGCGTATCCTCCCATGGCTGTCGTTAATGCTCCAAACGTCAGAAGACATATTTGTAGGGAGTAATTTATCCGATAAAATCGTCTCCGGCTGTTTCTGTACGCTTTCCTGGCAAATCCGATATCCTCCGCCAGCAAATCAAGATCAAGCTTAAGATCGCTTCCATTGTCGTCGGGCATGTCAGTAAATCCTTTAAAAAGGAAATGCAATATTGTGAATACATTAGGTGTCGCAATGCCGAATTTAGTATCCTTTCGATGTTATTTGATCGGGGGGCTAAAGACAAACATGCTGCCCGATGTCTCAGCCCGCCGGCTTGCGCGCCGCGGCGAGCAGCAGGCCGAAGCCGATCATCAGGCCGCCGGAGATCCGGTTGAACCAGCGGAACGGCCGGGCGCTGCGGAAGTAGCGGCCGAGGCGGGCGCCGATCAGGGCATAGATCGTGATCGCCACCCCCTCCAGCACCAGGAAGCTGGCGCCGAGCAGGGTGAAGCTGGCGGCGTAATCCTGCGGCACCACGAATTGCGGGAAGAAGGCAGTGAAGATCAGGATCGCCTTCGGGTTGCCGGCCGCGACCCAGAATTCCTGCCGGACCAGCGCGCCGAACGGCTGGGGCGGCCCGGCCGCTTCCCGGTCCGGCGCCGGGGCGTCGGCCCGCAGCAGCTTGATGCCGAGCCAGATCAGATAGGCGGCGCCCAGCCATTTCACCACCGCGAAGGCCAGCTCCGAGGCGGTCAGCAGCGTGCCGAGGCCGAGCCCGGCGACGGCGATCATGATGGCGAAGGCGACCAGCCGGCCGGAGGCCGCGGCGACGGCGCGCAGCGTGCCGTCGCGGGCGCCGTTCGACAGCGACAGCAGGTTGTTCGGCCCGAACGCCATGTTCAGCGCGAAGCAGGCGGGCAGGAACAGCAGGTAGTCGTCGAGCGTCATGGTCCGGTCTCCGCCGGCACGGCCGGCCCGGGCAGCCTGCCAGAGATCGGGCGGCCGGGAAACCGCCGAGCAGAACGGAGCGCGGCGGTAGGATTCGGTTCCACCAATATTGCATTTTCCTAAAATTGGACTCGATAGTTTCGAGGTTCCGAACCGAATTCGTTGATCGAGGACAGAGATTACCGCCATACTCGGATCGAACCTTAAGGATTCGATGTGAGGTTTCGTGGCGATCTCTGTCTCCGGCATGGCGATGCGAGCCTATCTCGGCGGGGTCGAGCCGGTGCTGTTCCGGTTGCGCAAGGAGCAGCGCCTGCGCATCTGGGGGCTCGGCGCCGCCGACCTGCCGGAGGCCGGGCTGCGGCTGCAGACCGAGGGCTGCTCCGGCGGTCATCTCTGCCACCACATGGTGTCGGCGCATCGCGACTATCTGGCGAAATACACGCGGCGCGGGCCGGACGGCACCGCCCGGCTGTGGCAGGGCACGCCCTGCCTGCTCGACCTGACCCCCTTCGCCGACGCCGAGGCCTATGAGGCGGAGATCCGGAAGCACTCCTTCGGCTACATCCTGCGCGAGACGCGCAAGGCCGCGAAGGCGGGCTATCGCTGCCGGATCTTCGACCGCTTCGCCCAGGGCGACGACATGCGCGACATCGAGGGGTCGAAGCTGTTCCGCTCCGGCGGGCCGGTGCCGCAGGCCTTCGCCCAGCGCTTCGGCCGCGGCAGCGGCGTCAAGGGCGACCCGTGGCTCGACGCCCCATGCCCGGAGCATTGGGCGGTCGACTGGGGTGTGTTCATCGACGACGACGGGCGCGACCGGCTGGTCGGCACCATCGTGCTGCGCCGGATCGGCAACATCATCCGCATCGTCAGCTTCCTCGGCCATGCCGACCACCTGTCCTCAGGCGCGATGAAGCTGCTGTTCGTCGAGATCGCGCGCTGGCTGCTGCGCCGCGAGGACCCGCGGGTGCGGGGCGTGCGCTTCGTCCTCTACGGCGCGCTGGAGCAGGGCGGGCTGGGCCTGCTGCACTGGAAGCGCCGCCTGCTGGTCCGGCCCTTCGTCTTCGCCGATCCGGCCCCGGCCGGCGCCATCCGGGCCTGACGCCACGATTGTGGCAGACGGCGACGCCGGATCGGCCCGATAACGCCATTTTCCCCGGCTGAACTGTCCGTGATCGACATCACCGGGGGATGATCATGGACCAGGACGATTCGGCTGCGATGCGGCCGGGAACGGATGACGAAGCCGCGCGCCCGCCGGCGGGGCCGGCCAGCCGTTCGGCCGAGAACGAGGCGCGGATCGTCGCCCATCTGCGCGCGGTGCTGCTGGGCTGCGGCCGCTCGCCGGTCTGGGGCTAGCTGGATCCGAGCACCTCGGCGCTCGGCCGGGCGGCGATGCGGTCCCACCAGGCGGCCAGCTTCTCGTGCCGCGCCAGCAGGTCGCGGCCCTCCGGCGCCATCCGGAAATAGTCGAGGATCGGCGCCGCATGCAGGTCGGCGAGGCTGAGCGCGCCGCCCAGCAGCCAGGGGCCGTCGCCGAGGAAGCCCTCGAGCACGTCGAGGCACAGCCCGGCCCGGGGCAGGGCCGCGGCGATCAGGGCCTCGTCGCTCGGCCGGCCCGCCTTCGGCTTCGACACCCGCTCGACATAGATGTCCCAGACCAGCGGGCGGTAGGCGTAGCTGTCCAGCACGCCGATGATCTGCGTCATCCGGGCCCGGCCGCGGGCGTCGGCGGGCTGCAGCGCCGGCCCGGGAAAGGCCTCGTCGACATAGCGGGTGATCGCGGCGGTCTCGTACAGCGCGAAGCCGTCATGCTCGAAGGCGGGGATGCGGCCGAAGGGGTGCCGGCCGAGATGGCCCGGCGGCGGCCCTTCGGGCGCGAAGATGTCGACCTCGACCAGGTCGAACTCGACGCCCTTCTCCCGCAACGTCATCAGCGCGGTGCGGACATAGACGCTGTAGCGGGCGCCGTAGAGGATGGGTCTGGTGGTGGTCATGGAATCTCCATTCGCCGCTCTGCGTCGATCACCACGCCGCCCCCGCGTTCCAGCCGATAGCGACCGGTATAGAGGCCCGGAGCCCAGCCCCCCGCCGGCGGGCGCCGGCCGCTGAACGCCGACCAAAGATCCTTCGCGGCCGACAGGGCCGTCCGCTCCTGATGCACCGGTTTCCCGTCAGGCCCGGTGATGATGAAGGCCTGGATATCGCCGGTCTGCACGCCGAAGCTTTCGGCCCACAGCACCAGCGGTTCCCCACGGGCACCTCTGGTATCGATGTAGTCGCCGCGCCGAGCAGCCTCCCAGTCGGGCCGGCCGGCAGCGAAGCCGGCGATCAGCAGATCGGTCTGGATATAGGGCACGTTCGCGGCCCAGAGCGAATGGCCCGCCGTCCGGCAGCCCGAGCCGATCGGCAGGGCGGTGAACGGGTCGACCCAGGTCTCGCCTTTGCGGATGCTGAACTCCACGGCGGGGAACTCGGCCCTGCCGGACAGGCCGGTCAGACCCAGCAACTGGCCGGCCCGGACCGAATCGCCCGGCTTCACCCGGACGCTGCCCCGCCTCAGATGGGCGTAGCGCGTCTGCCAGCCGCCGCCATGGTCGATCATGACGCCGTTGCCGGCCTCACGCCCTATGACCGCATCGATCCCGCGCTGTTCGACCGAGATGTCGGGCTCGCCGTCGCGGACGCCGATCACGACGCCGTCGGCCGCGGCGAGCACGCTGACGCCGCGGCGCATGGCGGCGAGGTCGCGCAGGCGGATGTCGGTGCCGTTGTCGCCGTCATAGCCCAGGCTGTCGCAGCGAAAATTGGCGAAGCGCGGGCCGGGATCCGTGTCGACGTAGTTCTGGATGAAGCAGTCCCGGCTCAACGTGCAGGCCACCGGCCAGGCGAAGCGCGGCTCGGTGTCCTGCGCCGGGGCGGCGGCGGGCGCGACGAGAAGGACGAGCCCGAACAGACCGCACCGCATCGCCCGCCTCCCGAGCGAGAGCGTGACCATCCGGGCTCGCCAGTCCCTTGCGGTCACGGGATCTCCACCTTCCGCTCGGTGTCGATCACCAGGGCGTCGTAGCGCTGCAACTGGTAGCGGCCGGTATAGGTGCCGGGCGCCCAGCCTTCCGGCGGCGCGCGCCGGCCGCTGAAAGCGTCAAAGAGATTCTTCGATTCCGGCAGCACCGTGCGGGTCTGATGTACCGGCTTTCCGTCCGGGCCGATGATGGTGACGGTCTGGGTGTCGCCGGCCCGCACGCCGAAACTTTCGGCCCACATCACCAGCGGCGCGTTCCGGCCGCCCTTGATCTCGGCATAGTCGCCGCGCCGGGCGGCCTCCCAATCGGGCTGGCCGGCGGTGAAGCCCGCGATCAGCAGGGCGGTCTGGATGTAGGGCACGTCCGCGGCCCACAGCGGATGGCCGGCCGTCTCGCAGCCCGAGCCGATCGGCAGGGCGGTGAAGGGGTCGATGAAGGTTTCGCCCAGACCCTTCATCACGCTGAACTCGACATGCGGAAACTCGGTGAAGCCGGACAGGCCGATCTGGCCCAGCGGCTGGCCGGCCTTGACCGTGTCGCCCGGCTTCACCCGGACGCTGCCCTGCTTCATATGAGCGTAGCGGGTGAACCAGCCGCCGCCATGGTCGATGGTGACGCCGTTGCCGGCCTTCACGTCCTTGACCGCGTCGACGCCGCGCTCCTTGACCGAGATGTCGGGCTCGCCGTCGCGGATGCCGGCCACGGTGCCGTCGGCCGCCGCCAGGATGTCGACGCCCTTGCGCATGGCGGCGAGGTCGCGCAGCCGGATGTCGATGCCGTTGTCGCCGTCATAGCCCAGGCGGTCGCAGCGGAAATTGGCGAAGCGCGGCCCGGGGGCGGTGTCGACGTAGTTCTGGATGAAGCAGTCCTGCCCCAGGGTGCAGGCGGCCGGCCAGGCGAAGCGCGGCTCGGTCTCCTGCGCCGATGCTGCGGGCGCGACGAGAAGGACGAGTCCGATCAGGGCGCTCCGCAACATCCGATTTCTCCGTTTAGAGAGACACGACCCGGATCCGCCGGCCCTGCACCGCCAGGGCGATGCCGCCGCGCTTCAGCGCCAGCGCAGCCTCGCCGAACATCTCGCGGCGCCAACCGTGCAGCGCCGGCACCTGGGCGTCGTCGTCCATGGCGATGGCCTCGAGGTCGTCGCTGCCGGCGACCAGCTTCTGGGCCACGCCCTCATCCTCGCATTTCATCTTCAGCAGCACGCGCATCAGCTCGACCAGCGGCGCGATGCCGGGCGGGGTCGGCGGGCGCTGCGCCAGCTTCGGCGCCTGGTCGGGCGGCGTCGCCAGGCCGCGCTCGACCGCCGCGATCAGCCCTGTGCCCTGCCAGCCCTCGGCCATGTTGCGGCTCATGCCGCGGATCCGGGCCATCGAATCGAGGTCGCGCGGGGTGTGGGCCGCGATCTCCAGCAGGGCCTCGTCCTTCAGGATGCGGCCGCGCGGGATGTCGCGCTTCTGCGCCTCGCGCTCGCGCCAGGCCGCCACCTCGCGCAGGATCGCCAGGAACTTGGCCGAGGCGTTGCGCGGCTTCAGCCGCAGCCAGGCCTGGTCCGGCTCGGTGCGGTAGGTGCCGGGGTCGCACAGGATCGCCATCTCCTCGGCCAGCCAGGCCTCGCGGCCGGACTTGGTCAGCTGCTGCCGCAGCGCCTCATAGGCCGGGCGCAGATGAATCACGTCGGCCAGGGCGTAGTCGATCTGGCGCTCGGTCAGCGGCCGGTGCGACCAGTCGGTGAAGCGCGACGACTTGTCGATCCGGGCATTGGCCAGCTTGCCGACCAGGTTCTCATAGCTGACCGATTCGCCGAAGCCGCACACCATGGCCGCGACCTGGGTGTCGAACAGCGGCGTCGGCACCTGGCCGGTCAGGTGGTCGAAGATCTCCACATCCTGGCGGGCGGAGTGGAAGACCTTCAGCACCTTCTGGTTGTGCACCAGCGCGAACAGCGGCGCCAGGTCGATGCCCGGCGCGAGCGGGTCGATCGCCGCGGCCTCGTCCAGGCCGGCGATCTGCACCAGGCACAGCTTCGGCCAGAAGGTGTGCTCGCGCATGAACTCGGTGTCGATGGCGATGTAGTCGGCCGCTGCCATGCGGTCGCAGAAGGCGGCGAGCTCGGCGGTGGAGGTGATCAGAGTCATCCCCAGCGTTGTAGCGGATGAATCCCCCAGTTGCCGAGTGCTTTACGACAATCCGCCGAACGGAATGAAGCTGGCGGCGAATCCGGCTAGTCTCGACCGCGAACCGGGGTGGGGCCGGGGCGGGAACGATGCCATGCTTTCGCCATGGCCGTTCGGGAGCGTGGAGGCGACGGCAAGGAGGGCCGCATGAGACGATCCCTGGCATCCGCAGCGGCGGCCGCGATTCTCGCGGTGACGGCGCCCCTCGCCGGCGCGGCCGCGGAGGCGCCGCCCGGCCTGTTCCGGGTCGGCGACACCGGCGTGCGCTGCCTGAAGCAGCCCTGCCCGTGGCGCGGCGTGGTGCCGGTCGACGACGAGAGCGTCGCGGCCGGGACCGTCCCCCCGGCCTATGCCGGCGACGCGCCGCCGGTGATCGCGGCGCGGGCCGAGCAGTTGGAGCAGGTGCGGCGCGAGATCTGGCGCGCCTGGGCCGCGGGCGGCTGCCTCCTGATCCATGGCCGCTTCGAGCGCCGCGGCGCCGCGGCGATGCCGGTGCTGTCGGTCGACCGGGTCATCGGGCCGTGCAGCCGGTAGCTGTGGACCTGACGCCTGACTGCGGACGGAGGCGAGCTTGCCGAGAATCCTGAGAATCATCGCGGTCGTGGAAAGCCTCGCGGGCGTCTTCGTGCTGTTCGCGACCTGGTTCGGCTCGGAGAAAAGCTTCCTTCTGGGGTTCCTGCTCCTCCTCTCCGGGTTGATCACCGCCGCCCTGTTCGTGGCGCTTGCCGAGATCCTCGAGAATTCGGAGCGGACGCGGTCGGAGCTCGGTGCGTTGCGGGATGATCTGTGGCGCGAGCTCGAGAAGCTGCGGCAGGGTGGGCCGGCCTCGGGCCGACCGCCTTCACCGCCGCCGCCACGCCCATCGACATCGCCGATCCGGGAGTCGACCGATCCGGTCACCGGCCGGGCCACGTATCTGTACAACGGCTTGAGCTACGACAGCCGCCTCGCCGCCCTGGCGCAGCTCAGCGAGGACGAACGGCGCGGGCAGAGGCAGCCGAGGTCTTCTGCGTCCGACTGATCTCGGTCCGGCCGTTGTCGTCGGGACTTTACCCCTCCCAGTCCAGGCCGAGGTCGAGGATCGGGGCGCTGTGGGTGATCCAGCCGGCTGAGATCAGGTCGACGCCGGTGGCGGCGATCGCCGCCACCCTCTCGACGGTCACCCGGCCGGACGCTTCGGTCACCGCCCGGCCGTCGACCCGGCGCACCGCCTCGCGCAGCTGGTCCGGGGTCATGTTGTCGAGCAGCACGGCGTCGACGTCCTCGGCCAGCGCCTCGTCGAGCTGGGCCAGCGTGTCGACCTCGACCTCGATCCGGACCAGGTGGCCGACCGCGGCACGGGCCCGGGCGATCGCCGGCCGCACCCCGCCGGCCACGGCGATGTGGTTGTCCTTGATCAGCACCGCGTCGTCGAGGCCGAAGCGGTGGTTGACGCCGCCGCCGGCGCGGACGGCGTGCTTCTCCAGCGCGCGCAGGCCCGGCGTGGTCTTGCGGGTGCAGGCGATGCGCGCCTTGTGCGGCCGGGCCGCGGCGACCAGCGAGGCGGTGGCGGTGGCGACGCCGGACAGGCGGCACAGCAGGTTCAGCGCCACCCGCTCCGCCGCCAGGATCGGCCGGGCCGGGCCGTCGATCCGGATCACCGCGTCGCCCGGCG